>JAVEQW010000100.1:0-3780 GCA_034007385.1 Candidatus Izemoplasmatales bacterium | reverse complement strand
TCAATATATGGTTCCAATGCATCATATTTATAAGATAATTCTGGTAAAATGTGTTTCATAATAAAATCACTCCTTTTAATTTGTTTGTACCCTAATTATCTCACAAATTCACATCTTTTTCAAAGCATATGCTCACTAGAAGCTTTCCAAGAAATATCGTTCATATATATTATTATATCTAAGAGATTATGATATAATATTTAAAGGTGATAGAGTGAAAGAATTGATACTGAAAAATCTAAATGAACAACAAGTTTCCGCTGTTACTACAGTCCACGGGCCTATTATGGCTGTTGCAGGGGCTGGGAGCGGTAAAACACGAGTTCTTACTAGAAGAATAGCCTATTTAATTGAAGAATACGGCATATTTCCTGGAAATATATTAGCGATTACGTTTACCAATAAAGCCGCTGAAGAAATGCGTAAAAGAGTCGGCTTACTATTAGGTAATTCTATTGAAGGCGCTTGGATTTCCACTTTTCATGCTATGGGAGCTAAAATTCTTAGAAGTGATATTCACAATTTAGGATATACTAGAGATTTTCAGATAATTGATGATGAAGACAGTACAATTATTGTTAAAAACCTAATGAAAGATCATAATTATGACCGAAAAAGCTTTTCTCCAAAGATAACATCGAATTTATTTTCATCGATTAAGGGTGGGCATACATCAGTTAATGCTATCGCTGATCCTGTGAGGTCGATGGTAATTCAACTCTACCCTTTATACAATAAGTATCTTAAAGATAATAATTTAGTTGATTTTCAAGATTTATTGGTCTTGATTCTTGATTTATTTAAACAGTTTCCTAATGTTTTGAAGAAATACCAAGAAAAATTTGAATATATTTTAGTTGATGAGTTTCAAGATACTAATGACCTTCAATATGAGATAGTAAGAATGCTTTCTATGAACCATCGTAACTTGTTTATCGTTGGTGATGAAGACCAAAGTATCTACGCTTTCCGAGGTTCCAATATAGGGAATATTAAAAAGTTCATGAATGATTTTCCTGAACATCGGACAATTTTGTTAAACCAAAACTATAGATCGAAAGATAATATATTAAAAGCTGCAAATTCTGTAATTCAAAATAACAGAAACAGAATCAAAAAAGAGCTATTCTCTAGTTTGGGAGAAGGAGATAAGCTAACCTTTTTTAAAGCGGGTACTGATGAAGAAGAAGCATACTATGTTTTCGATAAAATCAGAAGTTTTTGGAAAGATGGAGAAAAATTAAACGATATCGTTATCCTTTATCGTAATAATGCTATGAGTAGAAGGTTTGAAGATATATTTTTAAAATTCAATATTCCACATCGCGTTATTGGCAATATTTCTTTCTATAAACGCAAAGAAATCAAGGACATAATTGCATATTTGCACTTAGTAATTAACATGGGAGATGATTACTCTTTTTCCCGAGTCTACAATACTCCTAAAAGAGGAGTTGGTAACGCAACTTTTCAAAAGCTTGTAGAGGAAGCGGAATTAAATAATATTAAATTGTTTGACTGTATAGATGAAGAAAGCGCCACAATAAAAGGTAAAAGCAAGCAATTGATGTTAGAATTCAAGAATTTGATTTTATCTCTAAAAGAAAAAATAAACCAACAATCTCTTCTTGATACATATGATGAATTGATTGAAAAGTCCGGATATAAAGCTATGCTTGAGAACGATGACTCAACTCTTGATAAGAGTTTTCAATCAGAAAGAAGATTGGATAACCTAAACGAGTTCAAAAGTCTCATAATGGAAAAAATAGCAGGGTATGACATTAATTTTACTAACTATGAAATCTTGGTGAATTTGCTTAATGATTTGGCTTTGCATGAACAGGCTCAAGAAATTGATGAAAACGGCGAATATGTTAATCTTATGACAGTTCATGCTGCCAAAGGTTTAGAATTTAAATATGTATTTGTTACCTGTTTGGAACAAACTTTATTTCCGTCTAGTCAGAGTCTGATGGATAGATTTGATGTTGATGAAGAAAGACGTTTATTCTATGTTGCTTTAACAAGAGCGAAAGACAAGGTTTTCTTAACGAATTGTCAAACAAGATTTATGTATGGTAGGTATATGAATAATTTAGATTCTCAGTTTATTGAAGAGATACCTGAAGAGTACATTGAAAGAAAAGGCATGTATCAACCTAGAAAAGAGGTCTTTGACAAACCCAAACATCGTAAAGTGTTAGAGATGGACGAAGAAAAGATTACTTATAAAGAAGTCGTTCACAATGTCAGTGTTGGAGATAAAATAAATCACAAGACCTTTGGTAAAGGAGTTGTCGTCTCAATTGAAGATGATAAGATTAGAGTAGCTTTTCCAAGTCCTATAGGTATAAAAATTCTTATTAAAGATCATCCAAGTTATGAGGTGGTGAAATAAATATGGAAGCAAAAAACAGAATTGAAGAGTTAAAATCTTTGCTTAACAAATATAGTTATGAGTATTATGTTTTGGACAGTCCAAGCGTAACGGATTTTGAGTTTGATCAGTTGATGAAAGAGTTAATATCATTAGAAAATGAGTATCCGGATCTTAAAACTCAAGATTCTCCAACGCAAAGAGTTGGTGGAGAAGTAAGTGAAAAATTTGAGAAGGTTAGGCATGATATCCCAATGCTTTCTTTGGATAATGTTTTCAGTTATGATGAGTTAAGAGAGTTTGATAAAAAGATTAAAAAGGCCGTAAACAGATATACTTTCACGGTTGACTTAAAAATCGACGGATTGTCTGTTTCTATAAAATATGAAAATGGATATTATAAAAGAGCCGCTACAAGAGGTAATGGAGTTTTAGGTGAAGATATAACCGAAAATGTAAAAACCATTAAATCGATACCTTTAAAAATCAATTATCTAGAACCTTTAGAAGTTAGAGGAGAGATTTTTTTAAGTAAGAAGAATTTTAGTAAAATAAATGATGAAAAGTTAAAGAATAATGAAGAGTTATTTAAGAATCCTCGTAATGCAGCAGCAGGTAGTGTTAGACAATTAGATCCAAAGATAGTTGCAAAAAGAAATCTTGATGTCTTCGTTTATTACGGTTATGGATTACAGAGTCAAAATCATTACGAAATTATTCAAGAACTGAAGAGAATTGGTTTCAAAGTTAATAAGAATACCGTTTTTTGTAAAGATATAGAAGAAGTTATTGATTTTATCGAAAAAGTAAGAGACTTTAAAAGCCAATTGGATTACGAGATTGACGGTGTTGTTATAAAGGTAAATGAAATTGAACTTTATAATGAGATTGGTTATACTTCAAAGTTTCCTAAATGGGCCACAGCTTTTAAATTCCCGGCCGAAGAAGTTGAAACGGTCTTAGAAGCAATTGATTTTCAAATCGGTAGGACTGGAGTAGTTAAACCTGTAGCTAAGTTAACTCCGGTTATGATTTCCGGTTCTTTGGTCTCTAGAGCTACTTTGCATAACGAAGATTTCATAAAGGATAGAGATATTCATATTAAAGATCATGTGGTTGTAAGAAAAGCCGGAGAGATTATTCCTGAAGTTTTGAGAGTAGTCAAGGAAAAACGCATTGGTAATGAAATCGAGTTTCATATGATTAAGTCTTGTCCAATTTGCAAAACGGAACTAAGAAGAAATGAGAATGAAGCAGATTATTATTGTTTAAATCCGGATTGTGAAGCAAAGCATTTGGAAGGATTAATCCATTTTGCTTCAAGAGAAGCATATAATATCGATGGATTAGGTGAAGCAATTCTTACGGAATTTTATAACGATGGATATATAAGAAATATT
>JAVEQW010000019.1:0-18281 GCA_034007385.1 Candidatus Izemoplasmatales bacterium | reverse complement strand
ATAATACTAAAAGTAATGTTTTTAATATTCTTCTTCTTATGGACAAGAGCTTCTTGGCCACACATAAGACCTGACCAATTAATGTGGTTATGTTGGAAGGTATTAATGCCGATTGCCGTAATTAACATAATAATTACCGGCGTAGTAATAATGTTATAGGAGCTATCATGGGTGCACATATAGAAGAAAAAGAAAACTTAAATCACGTTGTGGAATCTGATGGTTATATAACTGTTCATGACGGTAAATATCCCGATAACAGATGGCAAGAGTTTACTCAGGTAATGAGTAGAACTCTCAAAACAGAGTTACTCGGCGGTTTAAAAATTACATTTAAGAATATGATTGATGCGTTGTTCAAAAATGAGATGCATACGGTCAGATACCCTGTTGAAAAGCTACCTATTAGTCCAAGATACAGAGCCGTACATAAACTACTTGCTTTAATGGAAAGCGGAAACAATAGATGTATCGGTTGCGGACTTTGCGAAAAAATTTGTATAGCAAACTGTATAAGAATGGACACAAGAATAGATGAAAGTTCAAGAAAAGAGGTAAGCGAATATACTATCAATTTAGGTAGATGTATATTTTGCGGATACTGTGCGGAAGTTTGTCCTGAACTTGCTATAGTTCACGGTGGAAGATATGAAAATGCAAGTGAGCAAAGAGCACACTTTGTACTAAAAGATGATTTGTTGACACCGCTTGACTTCTTGAAAAACCAACAAGAATTTACAGGTTTCGGTGCTCCATCAGATGATGCTGATGAAAAAATCAAAAAAACACCACTGGCATATTAAGGAGAATTGATGGAAATAATAGCATTTTACTTATTTGCTTTTTTGACTATTGCAATGTTTTCAACAACTGTGCTTACAAATAATGCACTTTATGCACTTAGTTCATTGGCAGCCGGTATGATTTTTATATCGGCATTTTATTTTATTTTAGATGCAGAGTTTTTGGGTGTTGTTCAAATAGTAGTTTACACCGGTGCGGTTATGGCATTATACGCGTTTGGTATGATGTTTTTTGATACCGTTGCAGACGTAAAAGAAGATATAAAACATCCAAAACTTGTATTTTTACTAAGTGGCGGTATAGCACTTTTGGTTGTGATGATTTTTACTGCACCTATAATAAGCGGTAATATCATATCAGCTCACCCTATGACACCTGAATACGGTAGCAACGTAAAAGATGTAGGTATGGTTTTATTTACGAAATATCTTGTACCTTTTGAGCTAGCAGCCGTTATGCTTCTTGTTGCAATGATAGGCGGGATTATACTTGCAGGTAGAAAAATGGATGTATCTATAACTCAGATGACAGAAGAAGAGATTGACAAATTAAGCTCTCATTCTGATATTGCAAAGGATAGAAAATGATGTTAAATGATTATTTAATACTTAGTTCAATACTTTTTTGTATAGGGCTAATAGGGGTAATTAGAAGAAAAAATCTTTTGATGTTGTTCTTTGCATCTGAGATTATGCTTAATGCCGTAAACATAGGTTTGGCTGCTATATCAAAATTTCATGCGGACCTAAGCGGACAGATGTTTGCATTTTTTATTATAGCTGTTGCGGCAAGTGAAGTTGCTATAGGTTTAGGACTACTAATCCTTACTTATAAAAGAAAAAATTCACTTAGCCTTGATAATTTACAAAGCATGGGGGGCTGATTTATGGAAAAACTGTTATATATCGCATTATTTGCTCCGCTAGTAGGTTCACTATTTGCGGCTCTTTATTCGCACAGCCCTAAAAAACTTATAACGGGTATTTTTACATCGGCAATGCTAGGTGTTTCGATGATAGCATCATTGATACTACTTTCATGGGTAATGACCGGTAACATAGTACACGTTAGAATGCTTGATTGGATTGTAATAGGTAACATGAATGTACCTTTCGGTTTTGTTGTTGACCAAGTGAGTGCCGTTATGATGGTTGTAGTTACCGTAGTTTCTACAATGGTACATATCCACTCTATAGGTTATATGGATCACGATAAAGGTTTTAATAGATTCTTCTCTTACCTTTCTGCTTTCGTGTTTTCTATGATGATTCTTGTTATGAGTGACAACTTTGCAGGGTTATTCATAGGATGGGAAGGTGTTGGTCTATGTTCTTGGTTGCTAATCGGTTTTTGGTATCACAAAGAAGACAAACCTCTTGTTAAAGATATTCACAATTCACCGTTTTCGACTCTTTCTCCACATTCGTCTATATCACCTGCATTTGCAGCGAATGAGGCGTTTATTACAAACAGAGTAGCAGACCTTGGGATGTTAGTAGGTTTATTCTTAATTTATTGGAATTTAGGTAGTTTACAATATGATGAAGTATTTGCAAATATTAGTAGCTTAAATACATCTACCGTTGTGGCGATAGCGATATTCTTATTTATCGGTGCTATGGGTAAATCAGCTCAGTTCCCGTTCAATCAATGGCTTGCAAATGCAATGGAAGGTCCTACACCTGTGTCGGCCTTAATTCACGCTGCTACAATGGTTACTGCCGGTGTTTATTTGGTTATTAGAGCAAATGAGATTTTTACGGTAGTTCCTGAAGTCGGTGCCTTTATAGCAGGTCTTGGTGCATTTGTTGCAATGTTTGCAGCTTCTCAAGCACTAGTTGCAACTAATATGAAAAAAATTATCGCGTTTTCAACACTATCACAATTAGGATATATGTTTGTTGCTGCAGGACTTGGAGCGTACTGGGTTGCATTATTCCACCTTGCTACACACGCATTTTTCAAATCTGTTTTATTCCTAGGTGCAGGTAACGTAATGCATGCTATGAATGATGAAATCAACATCAAAAAAATGGGTGGATTGTTTAAGCATATGCCAAAAACAGGTACGATTATGATACTTGCTTCTATAGCACTTGCCGGTATATTCCCGTTTGCAGGATTCTTTTCAAAAGATTTGATTCTTGAGGTTGCGTTTGGTACACATTCATACATTATATGGGGTGTTTTATGGCTAACTGCCGGAATGACTGCATTTTATAGCTTTAGACTTATTATGTATATATTCTTCGGTAAAGAAAAATATCATGCACTAGGGTACCACCCACATGAAACTTACGGTTTCGTTATAGCTGCTATGACTCCTCTTGCTATACTTTCTGTTGTAGCAGGATGGACGCAAACAGGATTTGTAAATATGGTTACGGCTATACTTCCTCCTCTTGAAGTTCACGTTTCTCACGATACCGTATGGACGCTTATAGCCGTTACGACAGCTATTGTTTTAGTCGGTATCGCATTTGCGGTATTCAAATACAAAAAAGACGAGTCATACTTCGGTAATGCTATGCAAAACAGATTTTGTTATAAACTGTTGGCAAATCAATACTATATGCCTCACTTCTTTGAAAAAGTCGTATTAAAACCATACTTAGCTATGTCAAAATTCAGCTGGAGAGAGATTGACTTGAAAATAGTAGATACTATCGTAGATGCTATTGCAAAATCAATTTACAACACCGGAAGCGAAGGTAGAGTAATACAAACTAGAAATTTATCAACTGCCCTTAGATGGATGGCATTTGGTTTACTTCTATTGATAATTTTAGCGATACTACTAGTATCATACAAGTAAGGGGTAATTGATGGAATACATTTTATCGATATTAATATTTTTTCCAGCAGTTGCTGCTATAATGGGTTTTATTGTAAATAGAGACTCTATTAGAATGTACGCAATAACTGTAACGGCTATAGAATTTGTTCTAAGCTGTGTTTTATGGTATTTCTTCGATACCGCAAACGGCGGGATGCAATTTATGGAATTCATCCCTATTATACCTGAGTACGGCATTAGCTATAATCTAGGGCTTGACGGTATATCTTTGTTCTTGGTTATCATGACTACGTTTATGACAATGATAGCGGTTATAGGGTTGACTGAAACTAGAGATTTAAAAAATATGTTAATCACGGTTTTATTCTTAGAGATGACGATGATTGGTGTTTTCGTATCGTTAGACGCAATTATATTCTACCTTTTCTGGGAACTTTCACTTGTACCTATGCTTTATATAGTCGGTGCATGGGGTGGAGCTTTGAGAATATATGCTTCCGTTAAGTTTTTCCTTTATACGTTCTTTGGAAGTTTAATAATGCTTGTAGGTATGTTATATCTTGGATATGTTTACTATGCAACTACGGGAACATGGAGTTTTGCACTTGCAGATTGGAATATGTTGTTATTACCTTACAATATGCAAATGTGGCTATTTATTGCTTTTTTTGCAGGTTTTGCAATCAAAGTTCCGATGGTTCCATTCCATACATGGTTACCGTATGCTCACGGTCAAGCACCTACTATAGGTTCTGTGATACTTGCAGCTGTTTTACTAAAAATGGGAACTTACGGTTTTATTAGATTTTCATTACCGTTATTCCCTGATGCAAGTGTTAGTATGATGATACCTATGGCTATATTAGGACTTATTGCTATTATATACACTGCAATGGTTGCTTATGCTCAAGAAGATATGAAACAAGTTATTGCTTACAGTTCCGTTTCACATATGGGTGTTATTATACTAGGTACTTTTGCACTGAACGTAGAAGGTATCGGCGGTTCTATATTTTTGATGATTAGCCACGGTATCGTATCGGGTGCTCTGTTTATGCTTGTGGGTGTATTATATGATAGAAGACATACGAAGATGATAGCTGAATACGGCGGTATCGCGAAAATTATGCCTAAATACGCATTGGTATTCGGTATTATGCTTATGGCGAGTGTAGGCTTACCTTTGACTATAGGTTTTGTAGGTGAGTTCTTAAGTTTACTAGGATTTTTCAAAGTTTCTCCTGTTATTACGTTGTTAGCAGGTCTTACGATAATACTAGGTGCAGTTTATATGCTTGTACTATACAAAAAAGTATTTTTCGGTCCTTTAACAAATGAAAAAAACAAAAAACTTGTTGATATTAAAGGTAGAGAAATAGCTGCTTTAGTACCTCTTGTTGCATTGGTTGTTTATTTCGGTGTTTATCCGAAACCTATATTAGAACCGGTTGATAATAGCGTAAAACAACTTGTTCAAACTATGTATGTAAAATCAATAACTCCAACGGCAAAAGAGACGCTTGCTAGAGTAAATTCAATAGGGGAGGCGCAATAATGGTAGAGCCAATCTCAATAGACCTTGTAAGTCTAAATCTTACTTCTTTAGCCCCTATGCTTGTAGCGGTTGTGGGTGCTTTGATTATATTATGTATAGATTTAATAAATAGAAATCTACATAAATCATTTTACGTAATGTTAACGGTACTATTTTTAATAGTTGATTTAGGTGCCGTTTTAGGTTATAGCGGTTCTACTAAAGGGTTCTTTGACTTGATGCTTGTTGACGGTATATCTATACTATCTCAAATAATCATTATAGTTGCTTCTGCTTTATTTATACTTTTGGCTCTTTCTCAACAAAGATTCCATGAGTATAGATATCCTGAGTATTTTGCACTGTTTTTATTTATGATAGCAGGTTTCCAATTTATGGTAAGTAGCGATAATCTAATATTGATTTTCGTTGGATTAGAGACTGCTTCTATGGCTCTTTATACGATGATAGCTATGCATAACCGTGACAAGTCGCTTGAAGCTGCTATAAAATATTTCACAATGGGTGCTTTTGCGGCAGGTTGTTTTGCATTCGGTGTAATGATATTTTATGCAATTACCGGAAGCATGGAGCTTTCTCAAATCAATGCAGTATTAGTGGAAAACAATTTTGAGCCGTTTATACCTGTTCTACTTGGTGTTATATTTATGCTCGTTGCACTTGGATTCAAACTATCTTTAGTACCGTTTCATATTTGGGCACCTGATGTTTATGAAGGTTCAAGTTCCGCAATGGCAGGATATATGTCAATCGTGCCGAAAATTGCTGCATTTGTAGTTGCTTTAAGATTTTTTGAAATATTCGTAAGTGCAGGCATTTTATGGGTAGAGGTCATACTATACGCAATGGTAGTAGTAACAATGACTCTACCGAACATGATAGCTCTTGTACAAGATGATATAAAAAGAATGTTGGCTTATAGTTCAATATCACATGCCGGATTTGTTATGGCAGCTATCCTACTCGGTACTACACAAGCGACACAAGGTCTATTTTTATACTGGTCTTTATTTTTGTTCACAAACCTTGGGGCATTTGCTATGCTATGGGTTCACAGACAAAAAAGACTTGAAGGTTTTGCGACGGATCACCCTTTTGAGAAGTTTTCAGGACTTGTAAAAAAATCTCCTATGACGGCTTCTATTATGGGTCTATTTATGCTAAGTCTTGCAGGTGTTCCTCCGTTTTCACTATTCTGGGGTAAAATGTACCTAATAGGTTCGGCTATCAATGCAGACTATATAATCTTAGCATTGATTATGGCTATAAATAGTGCTATTGCAGCGTATTACTACTTGAAACTTGTAGTATTTATGTTCTTAAAAGACCCTGTTTCTAATGACAATGTTTCATTCTTAGGAAATGCAAACAATACGTTAAAAACAGTTATCGGAGTTTCTGCATTAGTTACTATATTAGCTATATTCTTTATCAATCCGTTACTTGAAATAATATCTTATTACGTTCAAACTAGCGGGTTTTAACGATACTTTACCTTTGATAGGTAAAGTCCGTTTGAAGGAGCAGGTCTATTGAAGACTTGCTCTTTTTTTTGCAGTTGATTTTTCAAATCTTCTAGGCTCAATTTACCTTTTGAAATAGCTAGTAGAAATCCAACCATAACCCTTATTTGAGAACGTAAAAAACCGTTAGCTTCAAACTTAAATACATAAATATCTTTATACTTATAAAACCTTGCATCATACATTGTTCTAACAGTACTTTTAATTTGTGGATTTAATTTGGAAAAATACTCAAAGTCATAAACTCCTATGAACTTTTTGGTAGCCTCTTGTAATAAGTCATAATCTATACTATCCACATGGATAATCAAATCATCGTTAAAAGGTGTTGTTTGTTTATCTGTAATCAAATACCTATAAACTCTTTTTTTGGCACTGTATCGTGCGTGAAAAGTATCATCGACTATAGCCATAGATTTAATATATACGCTTTTTGCCAAAGCTTTATTTAGAATATTTCTCAAAACATCTATCTTATGTGACCAAATATCTGCTTCAACGTCAAAACTTATAACTTGATATGTAGCATGTACTCCTCTATCGGTTCGTCCGCTAAAATCAATTTGCGTATCTATATTAAATTTTTCTAAAGCCTTTAGTATTGCATTAGCGACGGTATCTTTGTCATTTTGTACTTGAGAACCGTGAAATTTCCCGCCATGATACGAAATAACAGCTTTTAATTTCACTAATACCTACCTAAAACATATTTTCTGAGTAATACATAACTGACGATAATCCACACCAAAGGTATTATAATAATTGATGCAATAGGTATGTATTTATTAAGTAATACGATACTTACTATAAATATAGTTATTGATACGGCAGAGAATAAACTTGCATTGTTTTTTTCATATCTTGGATTAAAATATCCTATATAAATTACCAAAAACATAGAAATAATAGGGAATATAGAAATTAATGCGGACAATGCAAAATCTTTCTTTAATTTCTCACTTTCCTTCATATTTGACCAATAATCTATAGGATTTGTGAATGTATCTTGAATAGCCTTTTGACTATTTGAGTTTAATAATGTTAACTTTTCAAAGTTAATCTGATCAATGGCATCTTTTATTATAAATGCTTTACCGTTATACAGAGTAAATAAAAACTCGCTGTTATCTGATATACTATCGGCTTTATCGGATGTGATAAATTCCTTTGAGTTTTGGTCTTTTTTAAACATAGTAACGTCATAAAACACTTCGTCTTTCTCACCTTGTATATACACAAGCCAATTACCGAACTTTTGCCCGTTTTGCGATGCTTGAATATTTAACTTTGCCTCATTCTTCTTTTTTTCTATAAAAACTCTTGATAAATCTTTTGCTTTAGGGACAAGTCCGAGGGATATGATAAGAAGAGTTATTGAAACAATTAATGTTATCGGGAAAAATATCTTAATTATCCTATATGGATTTAAACCAAAACTTGTGATTACGATGGTTTCATATTCACTTGATAACCTACTAATAGTAATGGCTAAAGATACAAAAAACACTATAGGCAAAGTATAAAATATAATATTAGGTGTGGCATATAAATAGAGCATAAACAACTCCACCCCCGTCATTTGTATAATAGAGGTCAAAGAGGCTATCCGTACAAGATAGATAATAGAAGTAATAGCAAACAATACGAAAAATATTTGAAAAAAGCTAGATGACAGCTGAAAATATAAATAGTTTTTTAATTTACTCATTACTCTAATATCCATTCTAATTTAATATAATCCAACATAAAAAACACAACTAAAAATCCTATTACAAGATAAGGAATAAAAGGTGTTTCTTCCTCTTTTTTTATTTTATTGTAAACACTATGCACCAAAGCTATACAACTTGCTATAATAATGGCCAAAAGAGCGTATTTAATGCCTAAAATACCGCCTATCATAGTTATAATAGGTATATCACCCTCACCTAACGCAATTTGATTTTTTAAAGATTCGTTTTTCATCATCCTTGATTTGATATTTTGAATATAAAACGTTACTATAAAATTCAAAATCACAAATCCGCCTGCAAACATAAAACCGTTTTGGAAAAAATGGAGCATATTCTCACTTACGAAAGGGGCAACAAAAATCACACTCAAAAGAAGATAATCGGGAACCGCCTTATACTTATAATCAATAAAACTCAATAATACAAGTATATATATCAAAAGTGCAATAAAGAGTAATCTAATACCGTAATCAAATAGCGTCATAGCAGATAAAATCAGTAATGCCTGTGCAAATATTACTTTTTTATCAAAGATAAACGACTTGATACTAAACCCCTCCAAATCTTCTCTCCCTTTTGGAAAAATCACTTATTATATCTTCCAACTCATATTCAGTGAAATCCGGCCAAAGTGTTTTTGTAAAAAAATATTCGGCATAAGCACTTTGCCATAGCAAGAAATTAGACACTCGCACCTCCCCGCTCGTTCTTATCACCAAATCCACACCCGGTGCAAATGAGGTATCTAGATAACTATTTATCGTATCTATCGTTATCTCTTTATCATCGTTCAATGCTTTATTTACCGCCCTTGTTATCTCGTCCCTTGAGCCGTAATTGAGTGCTAAAATTTGTGTAAGACCCGTACAATGTGATGTTTTTTCTTCTACCTCACCTATAGCTTGTCGTAAATTCTTACTAAACTTTTCCAAATCACCGATAGCTCGAAATCTTATATTATTGTCAAGATATGTTTTAAGTTCACTTTTTAAATACTTTTCAAGCAACCTCATCAAAAATTCCACTTCTAATTTCGGTCTATTCCAGTTTTCCGTACTAAAAGCATACATTGTAAGATATTTTATCCCTATTTTGGCACAATAACTCGTAATCTTTCGTACTACCTTAGCACCCTCTTCGTGACCGGCAGTTCTGTTTAGCCCTCTATCCTTTGCCCATCTACCGTTACCGTCCATTATAATAGCAATATGAGCCGGTAGTTGATAGTCGGTAGTTGATAGCAATTGTTGATTAATCATGAAACTCTTTTGCCAAAGTATCTACTATCTCAAAGGATATATCAAGCTTGTCGCCGTCAAAGAAAAACTCGTTGTTTTTAAGTATCATCTCTATCGTATTTGTTTGAGTCCCGAAACTATTACTATCTTGTAAAATATTCAAACAAACTCCGTCAAGGTTTTTATTTTTTAACATATTCTCGGCATTATTCTTAGCATTGGTTATGTCCATTTCTGCTTTAAAACCTATAGCATAAATACCGTTTTTATCTATAGTAGATAAAATATCTATATTTTTAGCAAGTTGCAAATTCCAAATATCACCAACATCGTCTTTTTTTACTTTGCCGTGTTGCGGATATGAAGGTACGAAATCACTTATCGCAGCAGCACTAAAGAAATAAGGTTTTTTTTGCACTAACTCTTGTTTTGATGAGTCCATAATGGTATTTTTTGTCAATACCCCTTTTTTGGCTACATGGATAGACTCTTTTACAAATTCCAACATCTCTTTTGTATCGCTCACCTCGATAACGTGTATCCCTTCAGGTATAATCTCTTTAACCCCTGCTGTTTTGATGACACAAACATCAGCACCTCTATAATACAAAGCAATTGCTAGAGCTACCCCCATTTTACCGCTAGAAAAATTCGATATATATCTTACGTCATCTATTTTTTCTATAGTTCCACCGCAACTAACTACTACTTTTCTATTTTTCCAGTATTCATTTTCTAATATTTTAGATACGGCAACATCAAAAATACTTTGAGGCTCCGCCATTGCTCCATCGCCCACATCTTTACAAGCTAATTCTTTTGTTTGTGTTTTTACCACTTCATAATTACAAAGTTTTAGCATTTTTAGACTTGCTTGAGTCATAGGATTTGCCATCATATTCGTATTTGCACTTGGGGCTAGAAGCTTTATTCTTGGATATGCAAGAGCTATTTGGGTAATCAAATTATCTGCTATGCCGTTGCTTAGTTTGTTTATAGTATTTGCAGTTGCCGGAGCTATTATAAATAAATCTGCCCATTTGCCTATTGCTATATGGTTATAATCACTACTCCAATCCTCACTACCGCTATCTAGCACTTTTTGACTTGTAAGTGCTTCAAAGGTAAGAGGTGCTATAAATTTCTTTGCATCTTCACTCATCACGACTCTCACGGTTGCCCCTGCTTTTACAAAAAGCCTTACAAGCTCACAAGTTTTGTATATGGCAATACTTGCTGTTACTCCGATAAGGATATTTTTGTTTTTAAGAAGAGACTGAGCCATTTAGTTTCCTTTTTTGCCGAAAAATTTATAGAAAAATCCGGCAAGAGATTTTTGCGGAGTTCTACTTAGTACCAAATCTCCGCTTGTAGGATTTTTGGTTACCGTTGATCCTGCGGCTATCATGACGTTATCAGGTATTTCAAGCGGTGCAACTAGCTGTGTATCGCTACCTATAAAAACATTCTTACCTATTTTTGTTTTGTATTTTTTTACACCGTCATAATTACACGTAATAGTTCCGGCACCTACGTTTGTACCGCTATCTATTTCACTATCGCCGAGATAACTTAAATGCCCTGCTTTTACATCAAAAAGTTTTGATTTTTTGACCTCTACAAAGTTACCTATATGTGAGTTTTCTACTACACTCTCAGGTCTTATTCTAGCCATTGGACCTATATCGCTGTTTTTAACCACGGAGCTTTCAACTACGGAGTTTGTTTTGATATGCGAAGATATAATATGAGTATTCCCAATAAGAGAAACTCCGTTTTCTATAATTGACTCACCCTCTATTACTACACCCTCTTCTATATATACGGTATCCGGTAACCTCATCAAAACACCGTTATCCATAAAAGCTTTTTTGATTCTATTTTGATGTATGATTTCAGCTTGGGATAAATCGTATTTGGAGTTTACCCCTTTAAAATTCTCCTCGTTTACCGCAACAGGTACGACAGTTAAGCCTTGATTTATTGCCATTTCCACAAGGTCGGTTATATAGTACTCTTTTTGGGCATTATTGTTTGATAGTTTTGGAAGATGGGAGAGTAAAAACTCCTTATCAAAACAATAAATACCGGCATTTGCCGTATTTACTTTTAGTTCATCTGCATTACAATCTTTTTGTTCTACTATTTTCTTCACATTACCGTTTTGTACAATAACTCTCCCATAACCGTTCGCACTCAGCAACTCTAATACGGTCATAACTATGGGGATATTTTTTGAAGAGACACTTAGCTTTTCTAGTTCAGTTGATTCAACCAAAGGCATATCGCCGTTAAGTACCAAAACCTTATCGTATTTTGGAGTTATCCCCATTACCGCTCCTCCCGTACCTGGGAGATTTACAAAGTCTTGTATATGGAAATTGATATTATCAAAATATTTCTCCATACTTTTTTGAACTAAATCTGCCTGATTATACAAAACTACGTGAATATCATCGCTAAGTTTTTTTGATTCTTTAATACTATAGTACAGCATCTCTCGACCTGATATTTTATGCAAAACTTTCGGTAAGCTAGATTTCATTCTAGTACCTGCACCTGCTGCTAATATAATGATTGATAATTTATCCATTTTACATCTCTACTTCGTGAATTTCTTTTTTTAATATCTCTATGGTTTGTTCTATCGCAGCTCTTATTTTTGCATCTGTTATAGGCTCTTCAAGTAGCTTTTCAAGTTGATGCTCTTTTTCTAGAAAAAACTTTGTGACCGTTTTGCTTTTTTTGTTTTTATTGTACATCAAACAACCCGACTTTACAAGGATTATCACAAGCTTAGTATGACCCAAAATTGCAGCATAATTTAGCACCGTATAACCTGCCGCATCAGGTAAATTCATATCAGCTCCGGCACGTATAAGCAAATGAGCTATTTTATAGTTCCCTTTCCACTGCGTATGATGAAGTGGTGTTCTACCTTGTTTATCTCTCTCGTTCATATTCGGTTTTTTTTGCAGAAGTTTTTCTACCACTTCTATGTCATCTGCTATTACGGCTTTGTGAAGTACGGTTCTGCCCTCTTTATCTTTTGCATTAACATCAACTCTATATTTGATAAGAAATTGCAACTTCCTGATAAACACCTCTTTTAATGAAATCTTTTTGATTCTTAAACCATGGTCAACTAGTAAAGATAAAGGAGTATTCCCTTCCGAATCTTTTAAGTTTGCATCGGCACCGTTATTTAAAAGTACCTCGATAAGCTCTAAATCATCAAATAATATAGCCTTAAAAAGTGCTGTTTGACCGTTTTGTTTTTGTCTATTTATTTTAGGGTTTAAAAGCAAAAGTCGCTTTAACAACGAGATAAAATCTTTACTCTCATCAATTCTCAAAAAGAGTTTATTTTCAGGCTTTTTATCTTGTCTTTGAACAAGTATAATTTCTATCAAATCATCTATGATGCTATTTTCTTCACTATCGAGTTTATTGATATCCGCTCCGTTTTTGATAAGAAAATCTATCATAGATATATTTTCATATCCCTCCAACATAGCATAAAAAAGTACGGTTTTACCGCTTTTATCTACGGCGTTTATATCTACGCCGGCACCGAGTAAAAACTCCAATGTCTCATAGTTGTGACGCATCACTTCTTTAAATAAAACCGTTTTACCGTCTTTGTCGGTTCTATCTACCGCTAATCCAAGCTCAATAAGTCTTGCCGTCAAAGCTAAATAGTCCCTATCTTTTCTAGCTAGTTTATATTTGCCTTCAACCTTAGCGAACACATCACTAGTCAAGGATACGATATATAAAATCTCATCAAGCAATGTTCTATCATCTTTATCTTTTTGGTTAAGTCTTGCACCGTTTTGGATTAACAACTCTATAACCTCTATATTCTTTGCACCCAAAACTACGGCGTTGAAAAGTGGATTTTGTCTATTGTTATCGCTTATCGTTACGTCCAAACCTTGATTTATCATATACTTCGGTATTTCCGTATTTTCACTCAAAACAGCTTCAAAGATAACGCTTTGTCCGTTGTTGTTAATTGCATTGGCATTTGGTGTTCTATCAAGTGCATCTTTCACCAAATCCAAACTTCCACCCATTACGGCATCAAATAAAACGGTTCTCCCGTATTTGTCAACTATACTTAAATCAGGATCAAAAGCAAGAAGAATTTTAAATATCCTATGGTTCCCCTCTATTGCAACATCTTGCAACAAAGTTCTCCCTGATTCATTAATTCTATTTACACATGCACCGTTAGATAATAAAAACCTAACCATCAAGCTATCTTCTTTATTTATAGCTTCATTTAGTACCGTTTTACCGTATTTGTCTTCTTTGTTAAGGTCTGCACCGTTTTGTAGAAGGATTTTAATTGATTCAAGTCTTTTTTTTCTAGCAAGTTCAAAAAGCAATGTCCTACCGTTATGGTCGGTTTGATTTATATCGGCACCGCTTTTTATAAGTTTTTGTATTTTGCTTTCATCTATAATATCTTTTAAAAGTTCTTTCCTTAGAGCCTCATCTTTATCCACTTTCAAAAAACTTAACATTTATACCTTCTTTGGATGATTAAATAACCCTTATTATATCTAATGATAAATTAAAATGTTCTTTTAGCTCTTTTAGGACTTCTTTTAGGAGGTGTTCTTTTTTTTGGTGATTCTTTAGGAAAATGCTTTTGTTCTTTGAACTCTTTTTTTCTTTTGATGCCCAAAGACAAAGAATTTTCTATAAATTTATTGATAAGTATTCTATAATTTGTCGCTTTTTGCGTATCTGTAAAAATATTAGGGAACTTATAACTAAGCCACAAATACAGGCTAATCTTTCTTATCTCATCTTCAGCCCTCAAAAGCTCATCTTCATCCTTTGCACTTTTTGATAGGGTAATGGTAGATTTGTACTCTATAGATTTTTGTTTTTTTATGGAGTCTATAAAAAGCATATAAGCACTTTTCACCAAAGGCGATTTGGAAGACATAGGTGCTTGAGCAAGGATATATTTCGTCTCTAAAGGTAAATTAGATGCCACACTCTCTATAATCTTTGTATTATCAAGCATTGAGGATATATTGGTAGCCACAAACGGACCCGAGAATTTCATATGTTTTGCATAAAAATTGGTTATCTCAAATAAATTTTTGGTTTTTATATGAGCTGAAAGCGACTCGATTTGAGAAGTTGTAGCCTTAACGCGAAACGGAGGTTTTATTGTTTTGATAGGCTCATTCATCATATGAGTTATATGCTCCAATGTTTTTTTGTCGGTAGCACCTATAAAACCGTATTCATGATGACCATATCTCCCTGCACGTCCTGCGATTTGGACTATCTCGTTTGTAGTTATCCCTCTTCTCTCTTTACCGTCAAATTTTTGTGCAGTTGTAAAAAGGATAGTTTTGATGGGGAGATTTAACCCCATAGCTATAGCATCGGTTGCTATCAAAATCTGAGTTTCACTTTCTCTAAACTTCCTAGCCTCTTCTCTTCGTACTTCAGGGCTTAGATTACCGTATATAACCGACACCGAATATTTTTTTGATAAATGATTTTTCAAAGAGAGTACGTCATTCCTACTAAATGCTATAAGTGCCGTTTGAGGCTCCAACTTTTTAAGAGGAGTCGCCGTACTATGCATTATCAGTTCGTTTTTTCTAGTAAATTTCTTTACTATCAGCTCTTCACCCAAATATGAAGCTATTTTTTTGACCGCTTCAAGGGCATTAACGCTCCCCGTCATATATACATTATATGCAGGTGCTCCAAGGATTGCATTTACCCATGCCCATCCCCTATCCTCATCTTCAAGCATCTGAACTTCATCTATTACACACACATCTACCACAAGCTCGTAGCTAATCATCTCGATAGTTGAGCTAATATGTGTCCCATCCTCGTCAAAAAGCTCCTCTTCACCTGTAATAAGGGAAGCTCTAACGCCTGACTTTTTTAAATCCTCATAGCCTTCTAACGCTAATAGTCTAAGCGGTGCTAGATAAGTACCGCAATCGGCTTTTTTTAGGTGAGTCATCGCTTCATAAGTTTTACCGCTATTTGTAGGTCCTACAAAAAAATGCAATTTTCTATTTAGCTTCCTAGCTACGGGATACATCTGTGCTAAATCACAGTTTAATAGTTTTTTTAGTTCTTCTTGCCATTTATTAATCATATGATATAATAACACAAAATAGGTAAAAGGTAATAGGTAAAATGCATCAAAACAACTCACTCTCTCAGACAAACCCATGCAAATATATAGGAATATGCGGAAGCTGTCAGCTTGGCAATATGACTTACGAAGAGCAATTACGCCTCAAGACGAAACAACACATAGAAAATTTCTCACATCTTTATAGAGGTGAGTTTGAGTTTTTTAGTTCACCGGCTCTTAGTTTTAGGTCACGTGCCGAATTTAAGCTATATCATCATGACGGTGGATTGTCTTATGCGATGGTAGATATAAATAAAAATTACCTTCAAATAGATACGTGCGAGATAGTAAATGAGCAAATCCAAACTATTATGCCAAAGCTCCTAGAAAAACTAAATAGCGATGAGATACTAAAACGTAAAGTTTTTATGGCTGAGTTTATCACAAGCGAAGATGAGATATTGGTAACTCTTGCATACCACAAAAAGCTTGATGCAGAGTGGATAGCAAAAGCCAAAACCATAGAAAATGAACTCAATATCAAACTAATAGGTAGAAGTAGAGGTCAAAAGATAGTATTAAGTGAAGATTTTATTACCCACAAATTTACAATCAACGACACTAATTTCAAAATTATCCAAAAAGAGGCTGCATTTTCACAACCGAATAGATATATGAATACGAAAATGGTATCTTGGGTACTAAATAATGTCGAATCTAAAGGTGATTTATGTGAACTATATTGCGGTGGCGGCAACTTCACCCTACCACTTAGTACGAAGTTTGAACAAGTTTTGGCAACTGAAATTTCAAAAGCATCAATAGCAAGTGCAAAAGAGAGTTGTGAACTAAATAATATTAATAATATAGAGTTTATTAGAATGAGTAGTGAAGAGTTTACCTCTGCACTCAAAGGAGAGAGAGAATTCAACAGACTAAAAGATGTTGATTTGTCAAAATACTCTTTCTCAAATTTCTACACTCCATCAACTATCAACCATCAACTATCAACTATTTTTGTCGATCCCCCAAGGGCAGGACTAGATGTTGGTACTACGGAGCTAGTGAGAAATTTTGATACGATAGCATATATTTCGTGTAATCCCCAAACACTTTATAGAGATTTACAAAGTTTATCAAAAACACATAAAATAGTCAAATTTGCCTTTTTTGACCAGTTTGTATGGAGTGAACATATAGAAAGCGGTGCTATTTTAATAAGAAAATAGATATTTTTATAAACTTTACTTAAGAATTGTATATCTTTAAGCTAACTCTAAGAAATGTAATGTTATTATTCCGAAATTATTGGTTAATTTTGCCTATTAAATTAAGCTATTATTAAGATATATTTAGTTACCCTTTTATTATAATTTTACAATGACTAAAAATTGAAGGTAACCAAATGAGAATCAACACAAACGTTAGTGCACTTACAGCCCAAGAAAGCAACACTCAAATCAACACAAATCTAAGAAACTCTTTAGAGAAACTTAGTTCAGGTCTTAGAATAAACAAAGCATCTGATGATGCTTCAGGTCTTGCTATAGCAGACAAACTTAGAACACAAGCTAGTTCTATAGGTCAAGCTATATCAAACGGTAACTCAGCTGTTGCTTTATTGCAAATTGCCGACAAAGCTATGGCCGAACAATCAAACATCTTAGATATAGTAAAACAAAAACTTATCCAAGCTTCAACCGCTACTACAAGTAGTGCAGGTAGAGAGGCTATTTCTAAAGACATTAACAAACTTCTTGAACAATTAAATAGTATTGCGGTACAAACGAATTACAACGGTATCCAACTTTTACAAAGAGATACTACGGTAAATTCAAGCGGTTCGGTGCAACTTACTTTCCAAATGGGTGAAACAAGTGCAAATACTATTACATCTAGCTCAGGTGTTCAAGCTAATATAAGTGGACTTTCACTATCTAGTTTGAAAGCTTCAGTTGATGGTACCGGGTCAAACCTGATTAGCGGTGCAAGCGGTGCATCTACTGCTAGAAGTTATTTATCTGCTATTGATAGTGCTATCAATCAGCTAAATGGATGGAGATCTGATTTCGGTTCTACTCAAAATCAATTAGAATCAGCTATCAGAAACCTAGCAACTCAACAAACGAATATTAAAGCGGCTGAGTCTGTGATAAGAGATGTTGATTATGCGGCAGAAAGTGCGAACTTCAATAAACAAAATATCATTTCTCAAGCGGGAACTTTCGCAATGAGTCAAGCGAACCAAGTTCAACAAAATATATTGAGATTGCTACAATAGTAGATAATTACTCATCATTTTTTACAGCCCAAGCCTTATGGTTTGGGCTTTTTTATTTATATTAAAAATATTTTTAAATTTTATGCTATATTAAGCTAATATTAAGAAATGTTGTGTCATAATTCTCATAGTTAAATAAATCAATACAAAGGATTGAGGATGAGAATTAATACAAACGTAAGCTCACTTAATGCACAAGAGAGTGCTAACATAACTA
>JAVEQW010000018.1:12664-18542 GCA_034007385.1 Candidatus Izemoplasmatales bacterium | reverse complement strand
AGAAAGTAATACATTTCCTTGTTGTCTTCTTTATCTCTAGCAATAAAACTATTTTGGAGTAACTTTAAGCAAGTTTTTGCAAATAATTGTTTTTGGCTTAAATTGAGTTCATCATATTTTTCTAAAATCATTCTTGGTACCCCCTAATTATTTCAAAATCATCTAGATCGAAACGTTTATTGTTTATTTTTTCATAAAGCGGATTTATTGAGTAATCTAGTTCTTCACCGGCATAAACTAAAATATAAAGCAGTCTTACGATTGATTCGTCCGTCATATCATCTCGCAGGATTTCCGAAGCTCTTATTGATGCGTTATGGCGGAAGTAAGTTCTTAAGTACTTAGCGATTACTTCTTCTGAGTAGTTTGTTTCAAACTCACTGTAGAACTCTTCTTGAAGTCTTCTATCTGGAGCTCCGTTATTTTCAACCAAGTACTGTGCATCTGCATGCTTGTATATACCTCTTGGAGTGTAAACGGAACGGCTTGAAAGTTGCTGGTAAGAGTTAATGTTAAATAGTGGAGCTATATCATTTAAAGCTTTGTGTGTTCTGTTTCTTCTAATACTATTACCAGTATATTTAAGGATTCTACTTAATTTCGTGATTACATTCTCATCATCTGATAATAAAAACTTGATCTTAGCGATTGTCGTGTTAACATATACTTTATTTTTATTATCAATCTCATCTATGATGTATGATATTGAGTTGAATATATCGATTATATCATCAATTTTTTTGTTGGCTTTAATTAAAGCGATTTGAGGATTATTCCCATTCTTGATTAAATATTCGTTGGCTATCATTTCCATAACAAGTGGATTTTGTTGGTATTCCTCTAATTTTCTAACAATATCTACTCGGTACTTATTGATATTATCGCTAGTTTTAAGTCTTCTATAGGCATGGTCTACCAATTCTACTTTATAGTTAACCAAGAGGTTGATCAAATCTTTTATTTCGCTATTATCCACAATGGTTCTGATATAATACTTTAATCTGGAATCCAGTTTTCTTATTTCTCTAACGAAAGCTACCGTGTTTTTATAAACTTGATCGATGGTTAAAGCGTATTCGCCGTGATCATTAGACAATAATGAGTAGACGGTGTAAATATAACCTCTAAATTCATGAGCTTCGCTTTCCTCGCCATAATAACTGTCATTAGCAATTTCTTTGAGTGCTTCGATGATTGTTATTGCATAGTCTCTGAAGTTCAGGATTTCTTCATAATCATTATTAACGTCTATATCAATCCATTCGCACTCTTCAAACCTTCTCAAGATTTGATTAGCCCGGTCTCTGTTTGTAATTAAAGAAGAATCGGTCTCTATTTCTTCTGGATTATCTTCTTCTAGTTCTTCTTCTAATGGATTAACGTCTAGATAATCAATAATAGCTTGTCTTGCTATGTTTTTATCAAGACCTAGAATCGATCCCTGTTCGTAGACTTTAAAAAGTTCCATTAAACATGCAACGTATACACGATGATTCTTGCTTGATAAAACACTGAAGAATTGTTTTGGAACAATATCAAATATATTCATAATCTCACATCCTTAACTTTCTCTAAAATATTCGAAATTACCACCAAATAAAGATGATAATGTATTTTCTATTAAAACCCAGTCTTTTCTAAATGCTTTTAGTTCTTTTTTACCTTTTGGAGTGATTTGATAATAACGCCTACTCATGCCTTTTTTGTTTTTACCGGTGTAAGTACTAATTTTTTCATCGTTAAGCAATCGCTTCAAAGCTATATATAGTGATGCTTCAGTAAGTTGAATGTTATTATCGCTGACAAATTCTATTATCTTTGACATTTCATAACCATAACTATCAAATTTTGATAGAATGGAAAGAATAATATAGTCTGTGAAACCACGAATAAATTCACCCGAGTTCGTCATTATCTCACCTCCTTTTTTATACTTAGTTTGTTTATACATTTACTTTTTATATATTGGCGTATTATATCTTTGCTTTTTATACATAGTATGTTTATATTATAACGCTTTGAAAAATTTTTGTAAACAGGTTTTTGATATTTTTTTAACTTTTTTTAATATAATAAAAAAGCAGCCAAATCTGGCTGCTTTTAACTCTTTTATTGTCTTGTAAAATTTGATTTAAAGCGGTCCCACCAGTTCTTTTGGGGAGCTGCTTCATCTTCTACTCTTAATAAATCTTCGAAAACTTTTCTTTGCTGATTATTAAGTTTTTGTGGTGTCACCACTGTAACGATAACATGTTGATCGCCAAGCTGCTTAGTTCTTATATTAGGTGCACCTTTACCTTTTAATCTAAATTTTGATTCTGATTGTGTTCCAGGTGGAATTTTTAACATTACTTGTCCGTATACTGTGTCAACTTTGATTTCAGTTCCTAGTGCTGCTTGCGCAAAAGTCAAAGGAACATTGACAATTATATCGTCACCCTCACGGATAAACTTATCTGATGGTTTAACTTCAAAGACAATATAGAGATCTCCGTTCGGGCCACCATTGGCACCTTTATTACCAAATCCTTCTAGGCGAATCTGCTGACCGGTTTCAATACCTTTAGGAACTCTAATCTCAACTTCTTTGTTAACTCTTTCAACACCTTCGCCATTACAGTTAGAACAAGCTTTGATAAACTCTTTACCTGTTCCTTTACATGTAGGACAAGTTCCTCTTGTTTGAGTTCTTCCGAATAATGTTTGTTGTTCCATAATAACTGTACCGGAACCACCACATTGAGAACATACTTTAATATCCTTTTTACTCTCGGCTCCTAAACCATGGCATACGTGACATTCATCATATACAGGTACTTTAATCTTCTCTGTTTTACCAAAGATAGATTCTTCAAACGTAATGGACATTCTTCTTTGGATATCAGAACCTTTTCTTGGCCTATTTGTCGCTCTAGATGTTGATCTTTGCCCTCCACCGAAGAAAGCACTGAAAATGTCACCAAAATCAAAACCTTCGAATCCGGCACCACCGAATCCTCCGGCTCCAAAGCCACCGTTAGTGGCTTGATGACCAAATTGGTCATACTGGCTTCTTTTTGTTTGATCACTTAAGACATCGTAGGCTTCCTGAACTTCCTTAAATTTAGCTTCAGCATTAGTCTCAGTAGAGACATCTGGATGATATTTTTTAGCTAAACGTCTATAGGCCTTTTTTATTTCATCGTCAGAGGCGGTTTTACTAATGCCTAAGACTTCATAATAATCTCTTTTTTCCATTAAACCACCCCTGACTTAAGATTATAGTTGACCTTAATTTTATACTTCTTTATAATCTGCATCAAAAACATCATCATCTTTCTTATCATCTTCATCGTTTGAAGAATCTGTTTGAGATTGTTGTTGGTTTTGAGTAGCTTGTGTTTCCTTATAAACTCGTTCTGATAATGCTTGTGCTGATTTTTCTAAAGCGTCTTTAGCAGATTTGATTTCATCTAAATCTTCGCCTTTTAGTGCATCTTCTGCCGCTTTGATTTTTGCTTCAGCATCTTTCTTCTCTGTATCTGTGACTTTATCACCTAAGTCAGTCATTGCTTTCTTTGTCATGAAAATCATTTGATCTGCTTCGTTTCTAAGGTCAGCTTCTTCACGTTTCTTCTTGTCTGTTTCAGCGTTTTCTTCAGCTTCTCTTACTAAGCGATCGATTTCGTCATCTGAAAGCGATGAACTTGATTGGATTGTAATTGAGTTTGCTTTTCCTGTAGCTACATTCTTAGCGCTAACATTAACAATACCATTGGCATCAATGTCAAATTTTACTTCGATTTGAGGAATTCCTCTTGGTGCTGGTGGAATATCAGTCAATTGGAAATGACCTAAAGTTTTATTGTCTTTTGCCATTGATCTTTCACCTTGAAGTACATGAATATCTACAGCTGGTTGATTATCCGCTGCTGTTGAGAATACTTGTGATTTTGATGTAGGAATAGTTGTGTTTCTTTCAATAAGTTTTGTGAAAACTCCACCTAGAGTTTCAATACCTAAAGAAAGTGGAGTAACGTCTAATAACAATACGTCTTTAACGTCTCCTTGCAAAACGCCGCCTTGGATTGCTGCACCCATTGCCACAACTTCATCTGGATTAATTGAACGATTTGGCTCTTTGCCAAGAATCTTCTTAACTGCTTCTTGAACTGCAGGTGTTCTTGTTGAACCACCAACCAATAATACTTCATCGATATCTTTAGCCGTCATTTTAGCATCTCTTAGAGCGTTTCTAACCGGTTCTACTGTTCTTTCTACTAAATCAGCTGTTAATTCATTGAATTTAGCTCTGGTTAAAGTTTTTTCTAAATGAACTGGACCACTTGCATTCATTGAAATAAATGGTAGAGAAATAGTGGTTTGAGTAATGCTTGATAGTTCTTTCTTAGCTTTTTCTGCTGCGTCTCTAAGTCTTTGATAAGCCATTTTGTCTTTGCTTAAGTCTACGCTTTGTTCTTTCTTGAACTCAGATACTAACCATTCTACGATTCTTTGGTCGAAATCGTCTCCACCTAGATGATTGTCACCGCTTGTAGAGATAACTTCAAAAGTACCATCGCTTAACTCTAGAATAGAAACGTCGAATGTACCTCCACCTAAGTCATATACTAAAACTGTTTGTTCTTTGCCTTGTTTGTCGATACCATATGCTAAAGCAGCCGCTGTTGGTTCGTTAATAATTCTTTTTACATCTAATCCAGCGATTTTACCTGCATCTTTAGTCGCTTGTCTTTGAGCGTCATTAAAGTAAGCTGGAACTGTGATAACTGCTTCAGTTACTTTTCCACCTAAATAAGCTTCAGCTGACTCTTTTAAGTTTCTTAAAATCATAGCTGAAATTTCTTGTGGTGTATAGTTTTTATTATTGATCTTTACTTTTTCATTAGTTCCCATTTTACGTTTGATTGAATAAACTGTATTTGGGTTAGTGATTACTTGACGTTTTGCAACTTCACCAACTTGGATTTCATCATCTTTAAATGCCACAACTGATGGAGTTGTTCTATTTCCGTCTAAATTTGGAATAATTTTTGCTTCTTTACCTTCCATTACAGATACACATGAATTTGTTGTACCTAAGTCAATACCGATAATTTTCATAATATCTACCTCTTTCTATTCTTCTTTGGTTTCTAAATTTTCTTCTTTAATTTCTTCTGTTGGTTCTTCTTTTAATTCTTCTTCTGGTTTTATATTGATGATGACCAATGTTGGCCTCAATATTCTATCTTTATATTTATAACCTTTTTTGACAACTTTTAAGATTGAATGCTCTCTTTTTTCCGGATCATAATCTTTATCCATCGCTTCATGGATTGTTGGATCAAAGTCGTCACCAACTTTTGATTCAATCATCATTACGCCTTCATCTTTAAGTGCTTGGAACATCATATCTTTGATCATTTTAAATCCATAAAGGAAGTTTTGTAAGTTTTTATCTTCTGTTTGCATATTAAGTGCTTGATCAAAGACTTCTATTGAATCTATTAGCTTATCAGCTAAAGACATACCTGCATATTTACGCTCTCTTTTTAAATCTTCAGTCATTCTTTTCTTATAATTTTCTGTCTCAGCCAGTGCACGATAATATTTGTCTTTAATTGATTGTAGTTCTTCTTGGATTGTTTCTAATTGATCTTCTAATTTATTCTTTTTCTTTTTTTTCGATTTTTCTTCGCTTTTAGTAGTTTCATCAAGCAATTCTTCTTTTTCTTCTTCTACTAAAATCTCTTTTTCATTATCACTCATTTTATTACTCCTCTTCGTATAGTTTTTGAATATGTTTCGCTAAGTATTTCATTAACGGAATTACGCGTCTATAATCCATTCTAGTAGGTCCCACCAATGAAATGGTTCCCTTTTCTCCGTCTACAGT
>JAVEQW010000018.1:0-12564 GCA_034007385.1 Candidatus Izemoplasmatales bacterium | reverse complement strand
AAAAGGTCGATTGCTTCTTTGATTAAAACGTCTCTTTCCGTTTCTTTGTTGCTAAAAAGCTCTTCGAACTCAAAAAAACCATCGGTTTCTTCATCAAGATTCTTAACAATGGTTTCAATATAATATCTGTACCCTTTTTCTGAAGGTACTCTACCTGAAGATGTGTGAGTTTTTTCAATATAACCCAAATCTTCAAGAACTCCCATTTCATTTCTAATTGTAGCTGAAGAAACATTTAACATTTCCGATAAAGTTTTTGAACCAATTGGTTCAGCTGCTTTAACATATTCATCAACAATTAATTTTAAAATCATCTCTTGTCTTTTTGTCAATAAAATCACCCTTTAGCACTCAAACATTTAGAATGCTAATGATATTATACTAAAGGTCTTTAGCAATGTCAAGTCTAGAGTGCTAGTTTTTTTAAAAAAATAAAAAGCCTATAAAGGCTTTTAGTTCAGATTTGAAAAGTATGGATTAACCTGTAAAATCTCCGATAATCTTCCACCTTTACCATGACCTGGATATACCATAGTGTTTTTTGGTAAAGATGACTTGATTTTCTTTAAAGAAGAAAATATTTTTCCGGTATTGCCAGTAGGCAGATCGGTTCTTCCGATACTATCAAAAAATAAAGTATCTCCAGAGAAAAAGTGTTGATTATAAATTATACCTATCGAACCTTTTGTATGACCTGGAAGATGGATTATCTTTAATTCTTCTTTAACAAAATCAATTATATCTCCATCCACTAAAGTTTTGACTTTTATATTTTTTGATAACATAAAATCATGATTGAACATACTAGATAGGTTTAAATTCGGTTGGTAAAGAAAATCAAGTTCTTCTTGACAAATATAAACATTAACAGTTTCATCAATGTCAAGCAGATTGAAATCTTTAATGTGATCGTAGTGTCCATGAGTAAAAATAATACTAACCAATTTAAGATTGTGTCTTTCGAGATGATCAATTATCTCTTTGCCATTAAACCCAGGATCAATAACTAAAGCTTGATTATCTTTGGCTAGTAAATAGGTGTTGACATCCATGTTCTTACTAGCGAATTTTCTAATATTTATCATTTTACTAAATAACACGCTCCAAACATTCCGGCTTCATTTCCTAAAGTCGCTATCTCAAAATTAGTGTGACTAATAAATGGCACTACCAAAGGATAGTAATATTTTTTTATTTTTTCAATAATAAAATTTCCAGCATTCGAAATGCCGCCACCGATAATAAATATATCGGGATTGATGATATAGGTTACTTTCGCTAAAACACGTGCAAGATATTCCATAGATTTGTCAATTATCTCAGTAGCTAGATCATCACCAGCTTTTGCAAAATCAATAACTTTTTTTGCGCTAAACTCAGGATATCTTCTAAGTTTAGAAGGCTTATTTGATTTTCTAAGATACTCTTTTGCAAGTCTGACGATTCCGGTAGCGGAAGCAACCGTTTCAAGACAACCACTTTTTCCACAATTACAATCAAGATTGAATAAATCGTCAATATGTGTATGACCAATCTCGCCAGCAACCCCGTTAATTCCATCGACGACTCTCCCGTCAATAATTACCCCACCGCCGATACCTGTGCCTAAAGTAACCATAAATGCATTGATATATCCGCTTGCGACGCCCTTGTATATTTCACCGGCAGCTGCTAGATTAGCGTCATTAGCAACCCTTACTATGATGTCATCAATTGCTAGCAGTTCTTTAAACTCTTTAACAATGTCTTTTTCGCCCCAACCAAGATTAACACAACTGTAAATCATGTTTTTTGCAACAGGGCCAGGTACACCAATTCCAATACCTCTAATATCTTCAATTGTGAATTTATGCTTTATATAATCAGCTAGCTCAGGCAAGATAAATGAGCCTTTAGAAGTCTTATTTGTCCTAATTGAATCTGTCTGCAACAGATTTCCTTCAAGGTCAAATAAGCCTATTTTGATAGACGTTCCTCCGATATCGATACCTAAATTATATTTTTTCATGAATTACCTCATTTTTAAATAAAGAAAAAGTATCCAATAGGATACCAAATCATACGATTATTTTTTCTCTTTGTGTACAGTTTGTTTGCGACACGTTGGACAGTATTTTTTTACTTCCATTTTATCTGGGTGTGTCTTTTTGTTTTTTGTTAGTTGGTAATTTTCTGAATTACATTCAGTACATTTCAATGTAAATTGAACTCTCATAAACACTCCTCCATTCAATACTATTCTATTCTATAATTTATGACTTAAAAAATCAAGCATTTTTGACTTCAAATCAGTAATAAATTTTATTTGCCTGATTATACAATATATTATTTGTGAAAAATAATACGCCGCTATGTTTAGCAGCGTATATTAATTTAAATCACTCTAACTCTATTAACGCCTTCAATGTTTCTAAGTGCTTCAATCAAAGTTTCTGAAATATCAACTTTTAAGTCAGTAGCATAATATGCATAATCGCCTTTGACCTTAGAAACCTTATGAGTTATATAATCTTCTAAACTTGAGAAAATTTTTTCGATTTCTCTAGCGATTGAAGGTTGGTTTTTAGCTAAAACAATGATTCTGGCCTTATCAGTCAGATTATCTAATTTAACATTAGGATAATTTACCGAATTAATGATTTCACCCTTTTCAACATAACCCATTAATTGTTTAACAGCCATTATTGCACAATTGTCTTCTGACTCTTCTGTAGAAGCTCCTAAATGTGGAAACGCGATTACATTTTCTAGGTTAGCCACAAAGTGATTAGGGAAATCAGTAACATATTTCTTTACTATTTTACTATCGATTGCTTCTTTCAAGTCCTCATTATGAACCAACAGGTCTCTAGCGAAGTTAAGTAATACAACGCCTGGTTTAAGTTGAGCGAAAACGGACTTGTTAATCATTTCTTTTGTAGAATCTAATAAAGGTAAATGTAAGGAAATGAAGTCTGCTAAAGGATATGATTCCTCTAAAACATTGTTTATTTCAATATCATGATTTAAAAGAGCTCTAGCTTCATCAGATAAATAAGGATCATAACCAATTACCTTAAGACCTAAATCGCTGGCAGCATTCGCTACTTTACCGCCAATTGCGCCTAGACCAATCACTAAAATAGTCTTACCAAGGATTTCAGTTCCACCGAATGCACTCTTAGCTTTTTCAATAGATTTAAGAATATCTTGGTCTTGTTTATTGTTTCTTACCCAATCTATACCGCCAACCAAATCACGCGCTGACATTAACATTCCGGCGATAACCAGTTCTTTTACCCCATTGCTATTAGCTCCAGGAGTATTGAAAACTACAACTCCTGCATCCGCCATTTTATCTAGAGGAATATTGTTCACACCTGCTCCAGCTCTAGCTACAGCTAAAAGGCTGTCGCTTATCGGTTGTTCAAGCATATTGAAACTTCTGACTAATATCAATTCAGCATTCTCTGCTTTTTCAGTCAATTCATACTTAGAAGTGAAATTATTTAATCCTAAAGGAGATATTTTATTTAAACAACTAACTTTCATTTAGGACCTTCCTTTCGAAATCGCCCATAAACTTAACTAAAGTTTTTACACCTTCTAAAGGCATTGCATTATAAATAGAAGCTCTCATACCGCCGACAGAACGGTGACCTTTTAGATTGACTAAACCAGCTTGAGTCGCTTCTTTTATGAAACGATCATTGATTTCTTCACTATCAGTTACAAATGTAACATTCATTAATGAACGGTCTTTTTTTGCGACTGTGCCTTTAAATAGTTTTGAGTTATCAAGGAAGTCATATAATAGATTAGCTTTTTCCAAATTCCTTTTATACATTTCTTCAACTCCACCATTGGCAAGCAAGTGTTTGAAAACTAGACCGCAAATGTAGATACCATAAGTAGGAGGTGTATTGTATAAAGAATCTTTGTCCGCATGAATCTTGTAACTTAACATTGTAGGACAAAACTCAGGAAGATTATCTGTAAGAAGGTCTTCTCTGATAATAACGATAGTAGTACCAGCTGGTCCGATATTCTTTTGCGCCCCGGCAAATATAAGCGCAAATTTCGTAACGTCAAATGGTTCACTTAAAATGTTGGATGACATATCTGAAACAAGATCTTTTCCTTGAGTATCTGGAAGTTCAGTGAATCTAGTTCCATAAATAGTGTTATTCTGACAAATATATACATAGTCAGCGTCGGAACTAACTTTTAAGTTTGATAGTTCAGGTATGTAAGTGAAGTTTTTATCTTCTGAACTAGCAATCTTATTAGCCTTTAAGTATTTTGCACCTTCTTTTACAGCTTTTTTAGCCCATTCTCCAGTGATTATGTAATCAGCGACTTTATTCTTCATTAAGTTGATCGGAACCATAGAAAATTGTAAATGTCCGCCACCTTGAAGGAATAAAACTTTGTAATTGTTAGGGATATTCATTAATTTTCTTAAATCCGCTTCAGCGTCTTTAATGATTTTGTCATACACTTTTGAACGGTGTGACATTTCCATAACGCCCATTCCACTATTTTCATAGTTAAGCATTTGATCAGCAGCTATTTTTAATACTTCTTCTGGCAATACTGCAGGTCCAGCTGAGAAATTCCAAACTCTTTCCATAACTTTCACCTCTTTATAATATTTTTTTACCTTCTAGATAATAACGTTTTTCTTCAGCTTCTCCTAATGAGAATGATTTTCGTGGAAGAACTCCATTTTCTCTGATATAAGGTAATAATTTTTCTCTTTCTAATGCCGGCATGGTTATACCAACACAATCATTGTTATTTTTTACTATTTTTCTTAAACTGTCGATTCCATGAACAAAATCGATTTCTACAAATTTATTTTTTTCTAAATACTCATCAAGAATCTCTTGAATTTCTTTAATTGCTATAAATGGATTCTCTGGAACATCAATTGTTATTGTTTGATCATTGTAAAAGACATCTAGTTTACCATTGCCTTGAAGACGGTTTTCCAAAATGCGTACTAAAGAAAGGTCAACATTAAACAAAACTCGATGGATTGGTTCAAAAGTCAAACCTTCGTCATAAAGACTGATAAGTTCCACCAAAGCGTAACGAGCTGGATGATTTAACATCTCTACATCAGAAAGATTCTTCTTGATGTTTTCCCAGCACACTTTAGCTGATGCTAATGAATGATTACCGTCGCCGACAATTAGGTTCAAATCGTTAGGTAATTTTTCAATCTCGTCGATTATCGGTTTAGTATCTTTGATCTCATAACCTTTGATGTAACCACCATTCATGTTAAGTTTGAAATCATATAGTTTTTTGTAGTTTTTACGATTTTTATATAGTTTTGTGATGATTTCTTTGCCTTGATCATCTAAAAGCACTAGTACATGTGGTAATTCGATCGGTGCATTTTCTCTGATTTGTACACGAGGAGGGATTCTTTCTGGTACTGTTTTTTCAGTAGCCGCAATTTTTCCTTTTTTTCCTGGTTCATATTCATATGCTTCTAAATCAATCGCAAGAACTAACCCTAGTCTTCTTTCTACAAAAGGCGTTTTTCTTTCCACAAGAATAAACCCTTCATGCTCTTCGAAAAGACTATTTTTCAAGTATAGGTCCATGTTGTCATTGACTCTACTTATCTTATGCTTCATTTCGCTATCTAAATAAGCTTCAGGCAAAATCAAATGATATGTTGAAGGCACATTATCAACATAAGATTTAAGTTTATCCCAATATTCTGGTTCCGAAGTAAACTGATCACAGGCAATTACTGCCCATTTTTCCTTATTTATGGATTCAATAGGCAGTAAGATTTTCGGGGTGACAACAACGCTCATTAAACGATACCTTGTTCCATCATCGCATGATAAACACGCATAAATCCAGCGATATTAGCACCTACTACTAGGTTACGATGATCGGTATACTTTCTAGCTTCAGTATAAGCTTTTTTAAATATTTCAGCCATGATTGCTTGTAATTTCTCGTCTACTTCTTCATAAGTCCAAGGATAATGCATAGCGTTTTGAGTCATTTCTAATCCAGAAACAGCTACTCCACCTGCATTAGCAGCTTTTCCAGGAGCGAATAGAATGTCTGCGTGTTGTAGATATTTCGTTGCTTCAATTGTTGTTGGCATATTTGCACCTTCAGCTACTAAGAAGCATCCGTTTTCAACCAAAGCTTGAGCAGCTTCTAAAGGAAGTTCGTTTTGCGTAGCACAAGGAAGTGCGATATCACAAGGAACATTCCAAATGTTGCTTGGTTTTGAATCATAAGTTGCTGATGGGCGATATTGTAAGTACTCTGTTGAAAACTCAGGAGCTTTTGCAGTTAACATTTTAACGATATTTAAATCCAATCCGTTTGGATCGTATACAAAACCATTAATATCTGATAAAGCGATAACCTTAGCACCCATTTCTTGTGCTTTTAATGCTGCATGCATACCAACTTTACCTGAGCCAGAAATAATTATTCTCTTTCCTTCAACTGTATCGTTACGATAAACCTTCATCATTTCTCTTACAAAATAAAGTACTCCATGACCAGTAGCTTCAGCTCTACCTAAAGATCCACCATAAGAGATACCTTTACCAGTTAAAACTCCAGTATTTTCGTTTCTGATTTTTCTATACATTCCATATAGATAACCGATTTCTCTATAGCCAACACCAATATCTCCAGCAGGCACGTCAGTATCAGCACCAATGTGACGATACATTTCAAGCATAAAGTTCTGGCAAAAACGCATGATTTCGTTGTCTGAACGTCCGCGAGGATTAAAGTCAGAACCACCTTTACCGCCACCCAAAGGAAGTCCGGTTAAAGCATTCTTGAAAGTTTGTTCAAACCCTAAAAATTTTAGGATAGATTCGTTAACAGATGGATGGAAACGTATTCCGCCTTTATAAGGTCCGATTGCAGAGTTAAATTGAACTCTGTATCCACGGTTTACATTAACCTTACCTTCATCATCAATCCAAGTAACACGGAACTTAACGATTCTTTCCGGTTCGATAATTCTTTCCATAATACCAAACTTACGGATATTAGGATCGTTTTCAACGATGAAACTCATCGCTTCAAAAAATTCTTCAACTGCTTGAAGATATTCTGCTTGAGAACTATTTCTTTCCTTTGTAATTTCAAACAGATTATTTAAGTACTCATTTGTAAACAATTTATTCGCCTCACTTCTTATATTTTTTTTCGATTTATATCAAATCGATTGTCATCATTCGTAAAAAAAAGCATGGAAAATGCTAATAAATCTTTCCTAAAAACGCTCTTTACTAATCACTTTTTATAGTGTGATTATTACAATATAAATTATACAATGAAAGCGCTTTTAAAACAAGGGTTAATTTCCTTTTTTTATTAATAGCAAATTTATTAAATTTTAATAAAATTATTTTCTATAAAAAGCAAAAAAGCGAGTAAAAACTCGCTCTTTTATTCAATTATAGTAATCCAACCTTCAGGAGCCTCGATGTCACCAAAGTATATTCCTAGTAGTGTGTCATAAAGTTTACGGGTTATCGGTCCAACTTCTGTTTCACTGTAGAATACATGTTTTGAATCATTGTAATCGATTCTTCCGATAGGTGTTATAGCTGCAGCTGTACCACAAGCTCCAGCCTCTTTAAGTTCATCAAGATTATCGATATAAACATCGCGAACCTCAGTTTTTAATCCTAGATAATGTTCAGCGATGTATAATAAACTTTTTTTGGTAATACTTGGCAATATACTTGTTGAATTTGGAGTCACAAAAACATTATCTTTGGTAATACCAAAGAAGTTCGCTGCTCCAACTTCATCAATTTTTGTATGTGTTAATGGATCTAAATAAATACAGTCAGCATATCCTAACTCTTGCGCATGTTCGTGACTCATTAAACTAGCTGCGTAATTCCCGCCGACTTTTACTCTACCGGTTCCGTTTGGTGCTGCACGATCTTTATCGGTTACGATAAAATTCACTGGTGCTAATCCACTTCTAAAATAACTTCCAACAGGTGAAGCTAGGACTCCAAAAATATATTCAGGAGCTGGTCTTACTCCCAGATTTCTTCCTACCCCGATTATATATGGTCTTAAATATAAAGAAGCACCATATCCATACGGCGGAATTAAATCTTTATTAGCTTCTACTACCCGTTTGACTGCATCGATGAATTTCTCTGTCGGAACTTTTGGCATCAGAATTCTTTCACATGAGGTCTCTAATCTTTTCGCATTTTCATCCATTCTAAAAATTTGAATTTTTCCGTCTTTTCGACGGTAAGCCTTTAATCCTTCAAAAGCTTCTTGCCCGTAATGTAGACAAGTTGAATATGCGGAAATAGTAATTGTATCTTCTTTTTGTAATACCCCGTCATCCCATTTACCATCTTTAAAGTAAGAAATGTAATTTGCGTTGACGTCTCTAACTTTGAAACCTAAATTTTTGTAATCAATATCAGTCAAAACTCTACCTCCATAATATTAGACATCACTAATATTATAAACGATGTAAGCCCTTACTTCAACCCTAAAAAACTTGTTATTGTACTTTTCTTTATGTTTATTTTTTTATTTGATGAAGTTTAGGTAATTATGCAGGCATAGATTAAGAAAAATTCTTTTTTTACTGAATTTTTACCTTTGATTTAATGATTAAAAAGTCAAAAATATATAATATTTGCGGCAATAATACCAATACGAAAAGCATAGACACAAAAGCACCGACTGCAATCAATAAGCCAATCTGGGCAATTGAGTTTATTGAGGATATTAACGCTAAGGCCAAACCAGCTATGATAAACAACATTGCAGAAGTAACTATTGAAGGTGTAGATTCCAAAGAAGCTTTTTTAATTGATTCATTCTTACCAAAGTTTTCTCGCATTTCTAAGTATCTTTTTGAGAATAAGATTGCATAATCAATTGTAGCCCCCAATAAAATCGCATTAACTATTAAATAAGCTAAGAAGACTTGATCTTGACTAAAGAGATTTAAGATGCTCATCGATAAGAAAACTGCAGTTTCTATTACAATAATCAGAATTGTTGGTATTAAGAGATTTTTGAAACTAAAGAAGATAATAACCATAACTGAAATAATAGCTAAAATCAACACAATTGTGAAATCTCTAAGAATAATATCTTTTATCTCATATGAAATTGCTGTTTCTCCTAAGATATGGCTATTGTTTGGAGCCTGAGTTTCAATGATATCTCTAATTTCCTCATATTGTGTAAAGCTTAGATCTGATTCGATATCAGAATCGATATTAAGGTTAATCAAAGCATAGTTTTCTGAGTAGAGATTTTCAGTAATTAGTTGTAAAGTCTCTGGGTCCTGAATTATGCTTTTATAATATATCCCGGCTTCAATGTTTTTTATATAATCTAGATTTGCTAATTCTTGATAGATAGCGCCTTCAGCTAAATCGTTTTTTTCAATAAGTATATAATAAGTATTCTTCAAACCAAACTCATTGTCGATAAACGTACTGTCTTCATAGTAACTTGTTCCTTCTGATGCTGAGAAACTGTTAACCCCATATGTGAATGAATTCTGAGTTTGAAAGTAAACTAAAGGTGCGATGATTAAACCTAAAAAAACTAAATAAACATAGCGAAACTTTTTTTGTTTTTCAGCAAATCTCGCAAACCAGGTGAAATCTATAAGTTTACTCTTTGTTTTGGTTTTATCGATTAATTTTGCAAAAAAGCTTACCAAGACCGGTAAGAGAATCAAAGTTGTTAATAGACTTATCAATATTGCTTTTGCGAAAACCAATCCGATATCTAGTCCAATACTAAATCTCATAATGATTAAAGCTAAAAAACTTACCATAGTAGTAAAGGCTGATGCAATGACTGGTCTGTGAATCTTCTTTAATGCTAGTTTAATAGCTTGTTTTGGAGTAACATCAGGATTTTTTCTTTCTGAGTGGTATGAGTGCATCGTGAAAATAATATAATCAAGCGATATGGCAAGTTGCAACGCGATTGCCATTGACTGAGTTATATAAGATATGTTTGGTAATATCGCGTTTGTGCCTAGATTAATAATAATTGATACTCCTGCTACTATAACAAAGATTATAATATCGAATAAAGACTTGCTGAAAAGAAGCAATACAATCATTATTAAAGGGATGATAACAATGGTTATCAGAGTTGTTTCTTGATTTATTGTATTTCTTGTAAAAATATTGCTAGCAGCTTCGCCTTTGATGAATACCTCATAATCACCAGATTCGAAATGTTGTTTGATTGTATTTAGGGTTTCTTCAGTTAACGGATCAGAAGCTTTGGTATTGAAGATTACTTGATAAAGAACGTAATTATCACTAATATATTCGTGATAAAGATTTTGGATATTAAGTTTTTCCTGTTCTGGAAAATTTTCAGATATTTCATATAAAGCTTCTGGAAAAGTTAATCCTTGCTGTAATAATGTATTAAGATAAAAGTCTAGTGCTTGCTGCTGTTCTGTCGGTAAGTTAGATTTAATGATTGAGTAGGTTAGTTCATTCAGATAAGTGTCGATAAACACGACATCTTTCACGTTCTCTAGACTCATTAAATAGTTTTTTTCAGTTAAGGCTTGGTTTATACTATTAGTATTAATTGCAATATAACTGTTAGAAAAGGTACCAAACTCTAAGTCTAAGGTTTCAATTCCCTCTGCTATTTCAGAATCCTTCGGAAGGTATTCGCTCAAGTCATAATTGATTTTTACTTTTGTGATTAAAAAGCCGGAAACTCCTACTAAACATGCAAAAAAAGCAATGATTAGCCATCTCTTCATAATTTTTCACCTCATTTTCTTCTCTCTTAATTATAATATAGGCTAATATTGTGTTTTTTTAATGTCGTTTAAATGAAAAATGAATGATTTTTCATTTTTAGAAAAATCATTCACTGATTACTACTACTTTTCCCGTCAAGCCATCAATCACTAAATAATCGTTTGGCATAATCTTTGCTGTATCAAATCCTAAACCGATAACCACTGGTAGATTTTTTGATTTAGCAATGATGATTCCGTGAGAGAACATTGTACCTTTTTTAACGATTATCCCTTTTAGAAAGTCTTGAGGATAGTCATAGATTGTTGTGGGTAATAGTTCATCACAGATAAGAATAAAGTTTTTATTTATCGACTTAAGTTGTTTTTGCTTTTTAATGTTATCCAATAATCGGTTGAATACGTCTTCTACATCTAGAGCTTTAGAACTGAAGACTTCATTTTCCATCGCTTGAAACTGATTATAATACTGGTCTTGTACGATTCTTATTGCATTTAATAGGTCTTCACCATTATCTATTTCTTGATAGATCTTTTTATTTACTTCTGTATCTTCTAACATCATTTTATGGGCACATAGAATGTCTTCTTCTTCGTCTTCATTGCACATTTCTACTAATGTGTCAATTTCAGCTAAAGCTAATTCTTTAATTTGATCATACAAATCTTTAGCTTCGTCACCATAAAATTTTTCATTGATTTTACCTGAGATTTTTTTATGAATCACAGCTATGCCGCTACCTTTACCATTAGTAGCGCCAACACCTTGGAAACTTAACATAAAGTTCACCTCTTTGACTATATTTTACCATATCTAATGATAAATAAAGGTGATAATTCTTAAAATTTAATCGTTAATATAGTATAATAGACTTAAATTGGTAATACGAGGTAAAGTAGATGTACACAAGAGAAAAGACAAAGAAAATTAGAATTGGTAACTTGACAATTGGCGGTGATAACACCGTTGTTATCCAATCAATGACCAATACTAAAACTAAAGATGTTGAAGCAACCGTCAAACAGATTCTTGCTTTAGAGAATGTAGGATGTCAAATTGTTCGGGTTGCTGTTTTAAATATGGAAGATGCTTTAGCGCTAAAAGAAATTAAAGAAAGAATAAATATACCGCTAGTAGCGGATATTCATTTTGATTATCGTTTAGCTTTAGAGGCAATCAAAGCAGGTGTTGATAAGATTAGAATTAATCCGGGAAACATCGGTGACGAAGATAAAATAAAGCAAGTTGTTGACGCTTGCAAGGAAAAAAATATATCTATTAGAATCGGAATCAATTCTGGTTCGATTGAAAAACATATTTTAGAGAAGTATCATAAACCAACACCTGAAGCGATGGTAGCTTCTGCTAAATATCATGTGGAGTTATTAGAAAAGTTTGGTTTTACTGATATTTTAATTTCGCTTAAGTCCTCAAGTGTTGAAGATACCATTAGAGCTAATCTTTTAGCGGCTGAGGTTTTCCCGTATCCGCTGCACCTTGGAGTTACTGAAGCAGGTACTGTTTTTGGTGGAACGATTGCTTCTTCAATCGGACTTGGAACCCTTCTTTATAATGGCATCGGTTCAACAATCAGGGTTTCATTGACTGCTGATCCAGTTGAAGAAATAAGAGTCGCAAAAGAAATTTTAAGCAATCTTAAATTATATAAGAAGCCAAAACTGGTATCATGTCCTACTTGCGGAAGAATTCAGTATGACATGATTCCGATTGTTACAGAAATTGAAAAGTTTTTAGAAACGATCAATAAAGATATAAC
>JAVEQW010000099.1:0-3977 GCA_034007385.1 Candidatus Izemoplasmatales bacterium | reverse complement strand
TAAACTTCGTTGCGGTTGGTTAGTGCCATATAAGCTGTTTGCGTAGGCACAAACCTTCCGTTTGATATTGTAAATGTATCGTATCTTACTCCTGATTCCGCTCCTAAAGTGATACCGAACGAAACACTCATTAAAAGCCCGAGAATCAGAACAATCATAAACTTTTTCATTATTTGATACCTGAATGAGCCATGGTATTCATGACTTTACCTTGTAAGAATATAAAGATTATAATGTTCGGTAAGAAACTTATTAAAGAAGCCGCTGCCATAATACCTTGACCGGCTACAGTATTACCAGTTCTTGAAGCTAATGTTGAAAAATAGAATGCTAATGTTTTTAGTGATTCGTCATTAACATATAGCGTTGAACCGATTGTGTCATTCCATATCAATTGGAAGGATAAGATCCCAACAGTAGCCAACGCAGGGGCTACAATCGGAACAATGATTTTTAAGAAAATCTGCATTTCGCTAGCTCCGTCAATCTTAGCCGATTCAATCAGTTCATTAGGTGTTTGATCGATAAACTGTTTAACCAAGAATAAGCCAACAGGCATTGCGATTAGCGGTAGAACCAATACCAAATAATTATCGATTAAACCTGCTTGAGCAATTGTTAAATATCTTGGTATTGTAACGGCTATCGGCACAAACATTAAAGCTAAGTTGTTGATTTCAAATAAGGTTTTCTTGCCTTTGAATTTAAGTTTAGACATTGAATAAGCGGCTAATGATGTGATCAATACGCTTAAGAAAACACCTATTGTTGTTACTAAAATACTATTGAACAAGTATCTTGAGAAAGGAATTCCCGATTCAGATGCTAGGGAGAACAAATCTCTGAAGTTATCAAAAGTAGGTACTCTAACAAAGAATCTAGGTGGATAAGCAAAAAGCTCATTACTTGGTTTGAAAGCATGAGAAATAATAAATATAATCGGTAGAGCCACGAATAAAGTCATAGGGATTAAGAATAGATAAAACTTTACTTGGCTTTTATGGAAACGACTAGGATTAATCTTCATTCCTTGAAAAGATGCCATTATTTATCCCTCCTAATCTCTTTCCCCGAATAAACTCCAAGTAGCTTTCGAAATTGAATAGATTAAGATCAATAATACAACGCTGATTGCAGATGCATAGCCCATCAAATAACGAATGAACCCAAAGTCTTCGATGTGATTTACAAGTAACTGACCGGCATATTGTGGGGTTGGGTTAGCTCCTGAAAGTTGGACCCCTATCGCTCCAACCTGGAAGGTACCCACCACAGCCATTACAGCCCCAAATAACATTTGCGGTTTCATTGAAGGTATGGTGATGTAGAAGATTTCTTGCCAACGATTTCTTAATCCATCGACATAAGCTGCTTCATATAGTGATGGATCAATATTTAAAATCCCGGCTAACATCGCCAAGAATCCAACACCCATACTCCCCCATAAACTAACGACAATCATAATTGTCATCAGATAATCAGGTGAAGTCAAGAATTGAATTGGCTCTTCAATAAGACCGATATTTAATAAAATACTGTTTAAGTAGCCAGTTGAGTCTCCTGAGAACAGTACTGTCCAGATAACCCCCATAGCAATACCCGCAGTCATTGAAGGGCTATAGAGAATAATCGCTAAAACAGTACGGCTTTTATGTGGTATCTGTGCTAACATCCATGCTAGAATGAAGCTTAGCATATAGCCGACAGGACCTACGATAAAAGCAAACTTGAAGGTGTTAGGCAATACATATTGCATAAACACTTCATCTCTGGTTAAAAGTTCGATATAGTTTTTCAATCCGATTAAATCTGGTGTTTGAATTGTATTAAAATAAGTGAAAGATAGAACAATTGCGATAACAACAGGAATAATGATAAAAGTTGTAAATAAAACTACATATGGCGTAAAGAACCACGCCGGATGATTCATTCGTCTAATCATTATCATCACGTCCTACTAACCAATCGTCTATATTGTAGATGGTCGGCACCTTGTAGTCTTGAACGATTACTCCGTCTTGGACATACCCGAATTCTTCCATTTTATATAAAATTTCACGGTTGGAGATTTTAGCTGCTTCATCAAGAGCGATTCTTGGATTTTCGTCGTCGAAGACGATTTTATTCCAAGCGTTACTGATCTCTCTTTCGACCATGTATGCTCCTGGAATTCTTGATGCTTCTAGAGCGTATTCCCATTGTTCAAGAATGATATTGATATGTTCTTGAGGTAATGGCAATTCTCTAAACGCTTCTAAATTAGCTGTGTTCCATAAATACTCAATACCATAGGTAGTTTGAAGTCTCATTGCGAATTGTGATTGAACGTCTGTAGACATCCACCACTCTAAGAATTTCCATGAATCTTCAGGTTGGTCAGTTCCAGAAAGAATCATTGATGCTTGAGCACCACTAGCTGCCCATCTTACAACTTCGCCACCTTCTTTTTCCACCCCTGGATGTAAGGCAATATTCCATTTGCCGGCTATTTCAGGTGCGGCAATGGTAAGTTGAAGGTATGTCGATAAATCGGAAATACCAATAGGTAGAGTTCCGTAACGGAAATGTTGATAGAAGTTCGGAATTTCTTTTGGCATATTATAAACGGTAAACAAGTCCGTCATTAATCTCATACCTGCAAGACTTTCTTCGCTGTTTATCTCTGTCGAAATACCGTCTTCACTATATAAATTGCCGTCGAATTGATAAATGAAAGGCATTGTTGCTACGAAAGGTTTGAAACCTCTAAATAAAGCTAATGGTTCATAATAGTTCATACCGTATCTTTGAAGTTGCGGTAAGATGTTGATTACATCTTCCCATGTATCAGGTACAGTAAGTCCCAAACCATCAACTAAAATATCTTCACGGTAGAAGGTAACCCAGAAGTTTTGTGTTTCCGGAAGGCCGAATATACCTTCTTCAAACGCATAAGGAATCATTGCCCCTCTTGCGAACAAACCTACTGTTTCAGTAAAACCTGAGAATTGTCTTAAATCAAGACTTGCTTCTCTTATGGCAAATTCATAAGGAATCCAGTGATTGACCCCAATAGCAACGTCAGGTGCATTTCCTGCAGCATTTGCTAGAATCAACTTGTTTTCATCCGGCATCAAGGATAACTGAACTTGAATGCCAGTATTTTTGGTGAAATCACTATCGATCATCAATTGCATAATTTCAATATATTGTCTTGGGTGATTTACCCAAACATCAATTACACCTTCTGTTGATTCAGTGACTTGATAATTACTCTTTGAAAAACTTAAGAAGAAACGTTTGATTGATTCGAAACTTCTAGTGAAGAAGCTAGCTTTAGCTTTAGGCAAATCTTCGTTTCCGGATAAGTAAATACTTTGAATGTCCAAACCGGTTTGCAAGAAGTTTTGAACCATGCTTCCAAGCATCTGTGCCGCTGAAGTGTTACCATCAGCTAATAGAAGCATTTTGCTTGGTATCATGTCAACGTCTTCTCTTAGTTTAGACAATTGGGTATAGGCTAAATTAAGATTTGTCAGAAGACCAGGATTGTCATGATGAGAATAAGTTTGTAAATGATTTGAAACTTGTTCTAAAAGATCAAGCCATTTATCAAGTCTTTGCTCAATATCAGGAATATAGTCAACTAGTTTCCATGTACGATATTGGTCTGGATTATTACCTGTAAGTTTCTTGACTTCTAAACTTAGGTCAGTAATTTCATCCATTATTCCTACTAAAATCTCATAAGCGTCTCGGTAAGGTTCCAAGATAACCCTTAACGATATTTTGCGTATACCCTCTTCTAAAAAGAATTGGAACGGTTCTTCTTGTTGGAATAGTAGATTTTGATAATCTTTAGTATAGTGGAACGTTAACATTGAAGCTTCTTCAAAAGGAACTTCTCCGTCTATAGAAAGTTCTCTAAAAACTGGCATCTGCATTAAATAATCTTGACGATACTTAACGCCTAAATGATAATAACCGGTTTCAGGAAC
>JAVEQW010000098.1:0-4032 GCA_034007385.1 Candidatus Izemoplasmatales bacterium | reverse complement strand
GGCATAATTAATACCGCTTTGGCAGAAGCCGAACCAATGAAAAACTGAATTATGAGAATGATTAAATATATACCCAAGACACCAATTATGGCTGGCTTATCTGCAAGAATTGTCTCAAAGAAGTTTAAAATCGTGTCCATAATATTACCATTTGTCATAATATATTTGACAGACCCGGCAAGAATTATTAGAATCGCTGCTGGCATGACTGCTAAGACTCCCTTTAGGAAAGTTTTCACTGTCAGCACTAAATCTTTATTAATTAATAGTCCTGCAGCTATCCCGCCAATAAGGAAGGTAACACTCATCAATATTATTGTTGGGATTTCTAATTCAAAGATTAACTGAGCTAAAGAAGCTAGAACTATAAATGATAATAATACTATAAATATGGTTATATAGGTTTTAAATATCTTCTTCTCTTCTGGGATTGATTGTGTGAAGTCGGTAGTTAAGTTTGCTTTCTTTTGCAAGTCATCTTCATAAGTCAATGACTTACTAGGATTTTTTTCTAATTTTTTAGCATACATAACTAAGAACGTCGAAACTACCATATACATAATAACAAAAACAACCAATCTGAACAATACACCACTTAAGATATTAACTCCGGCAATTTCTGATGCAATACCAACAGAAAAAGGATTAGTTATAGCACTTGCAAAACCGAAACCAGCTGCTAGTACTGTCAGACCCATAGCCATCAAAGTATCATATCCCATTGATAAAGATAAAATTATCATTATTGGCAATAGGGCAACCGATTCTTCAAAAATCCCAAAAAAAGCACCAAAAATCATGAAAAACAAAGTTATTAACCTAATCAGTAAATGTTTGTTGTCAATATAACGGTCAACTAGTTTTTTTATAATAACTACGATACCTTTCGTTTTATCCATCACAGTAAAGAAACCGCCTAGGATAAACAAGAACAGCGAAATCATGATGACACTTAATCCGTCACTGCTTAAGAGAAGTCCAATTGGCGCATAAAAGAATTGCCAAATACTTAAATTATCTCTAGCTAGAAGCTGATATGTGTCTGGAATTATTTCTCCGTTTGTACCTCTGTCATAAACTCCTTGCGGTATTAAATATGTCAGTATAAAAGCAATAATCATTAGACTCAGCAAAATTATGCAAACATTTATAAAACTCTTTTTATTGATGTTTATCATTGCTTTTTCTTTTTCCATGATAAATCCCCCTTAATATCTAAAATTATCTTAACATTTTTTAGAAAAAAAATAACCCTATGCATAAAAAAAGATGATTATTTTCATAACCATCTTAATAAATTAATTATATTTTTAGCTACCTGATACAGTCATTGATTTAACTTTGATAGTAGGTGAAGTTATTCCGTAATAACTCATCTTCAAATCATTACCTACCATACAGATATCCTTTAGCATTTCAATAAAGTTACCGGCAACAGTAATTAAAGCTACTGGTTTAACTTTTTCGCCATTTTCAATGTAGTATCCTGATGATTGTAAAGAGAAATCACCACTAACTGCATTTACACCAGCATGAGCTCCTTGTAAATTAGTAATATAGATACCTTTTTTACAAGATTTGATAATTTCATCAAAAGTACTTTCTCCGGCTTCCATTTTTAAATTGACAGCCCCTACATTACCGCCAAAGCCATTACCTGTAGATTTTACCCCATCTTTTTTTGCAGTGACTAGGTTATGTAAGTAAGTTTTCAATTGACCCTTACTGATTAGTTCTTTGTATGATGTAGCTACGCCTTCATCATCAAAAGATCTTGAGCTTGCACTCTTCTTCATGAAAGGATCATCCACTATAGTAACTAGTTCTGAGCCGATATTCTCGCCGATTTTACCCTTTAGTAAAGATAAACCTTTTTGAACGGCATCAGCTGAGAAAACATTTTGAAAAGCTGATAGAAGTGTTGCGATTGCACCATTTGAAAAGACGATTTCATAATTATCTGAAGGTACTGGTTTAGCCCCTAAAGAAGCTAAAGCGTCATCAATAATTTCTTTTCCGACCTTTTCGATGTCAAAATCATTAAAATCGTTAGAAATAACTACGTCAAATCCTGTTCTTTGGTCTTTGTCGTCTTTTACAATTACATTACCGCCGATGTAAGCTGAATTTGCTTTATTACTTAAGTTTATACCTTTTGAGTTCTTAAGTACTACTGCGTTATTGTTTTCAGAATACATGGTTTCAACCACTGAGACTCTCTCGTCATATTCATGCAAGTATTTATCTAAAGCTAATAAGTGATTGATCTTCTTTTGAACGTCAAGATTATATAATTCTTCATTATAAATATCAGTTAGTTTTTCATAATGATCATCGCCTTCATAAATAATCGCGTCATCTAAAGAATCAATTTCTTTAGCGCTGGCAATTATTGTATCCAAGATTTCATCAATAACTTCATCGTCTAAAACCTCAGTACGGAAATGACCCATTTTATTATTATAAATACCTTTAATTGTTAAAGCATTAGTATCAGCTATTTCATATTTATCTACTTCGCCGTCAAATACTTCTATGCTTAAGGAGCTTCTTGCGCTAGAAAAAACTTCTAAATCTTGAATGCCTTTTTCTTTGGCTCTTTTAAATAGTTTGTCTAAATTCATCAGTTTTACGCTCCTTTCTTTCTTCCGCCGACAGTAATTTCTTTAACCCTTATTGTTGGTTGCCCTACATCAGCTGGAATTGAACCTGAAGCTGAACCACACATTCCTCTTTGGCGATCTAAGTTGTTGGCAACCATGTCAATTTTATGAAGAATTTCAGCACCATTTCCAACTAAAGCAGCCCCTTTTACAGGTTCAGCAAGTTTTCCGTCTCTAATCATGTAGCCTTCCATAACGCTAAAGTTGAAATCTCCATTCCCTGGATTAACAGATCCTCCGCCCATTTTCTTAGCGAACAATCCGAATTTAGTATTAGCGATAATTTCTTCTACAGTTGATGTTCCGTTATCAATAAAAGTATTACTCATTCTTGAAGTTGGTGAAAACTTGTAATTTTGTCTTCTTGAAGAACCAGTTGGTTCCATTTTCATTCTTCTTGCATTGATTTTATCAATCATATATGATTTTAAAATTCCATTTTCAATTAACACACGACGTTGTTGAGGATATCCTTCATCATCATAATTAGCTGATCCCCATGCATTTTCAATGGTACCGTCATCAATAGCAGTTACGATATCTGAAGCTACTTTTGTTCCTAGTTTATCACAAAAAACAGATGCGTTTTTAGCAACTGAAGTTGCTTCTAAAGAGTGACCGCAAGCCTCATGGAAAATTACTCCTCCAAAAGCGTTATGAATTACAACCGGCATTACTCCACTTGGGCAATCATCGGCATATAGCATTGTTTTAGCAATTTTTGATGCATTTTTTGCTGCTGCAGGAATATCCATTTCTTCAAATAAAAATTCATATCCTTTTCCTGAACCGTCTCCGTCAGATCCTGTTTGCATCATGCCATTATCGGCAGCTACTGAAGAAATCATCAATCTCACTTTAACTCTTGTTTCAGTAACGAATCTTCCTTCAGAGTTAGCGATTAATACTTCTTTTTCATCATCAACCAAATAACTGATTACTTGCTTAATAACCGGGTCAAACTCACTAGCGTGTTTATAAGCTATTTTAAGTAAATTTACTTTGTCTGCTAATACAACTGTGCTTGGCTTAATTTTTACTTGGTGTTTTTGTCCTACCTCTAGTTCCATTAAAGGGGTTCTTTTTGTTAAGACATCATCGTGAAACGATTTTGATAAATCTCTTGCTAATTTGATTAAATCTTCAGGGTTTTTACTATTTGTGTAGCCGTAAACTGATTGAAATTTCTTCGCAACTCTAATTCCGACTCCAAAAGATTTAGTATTATTAGACTTTTCTAGTCTTCCTGATACTGACTGTAAAACGGATGCTTGATGGTCTTCAATGTAAACTTCAGAAAAATCAGCACCTGTTTCAAGAGCAGAATCAAGTATTTGTTCGATTAATTTTTGCTCTAATAACATATGTT
>JAVEQW010000097.1:1956-4055 GCA_034007385.1 Candidatus Izemoplasmatales bacterium | reverse complement strand
TGTTTATACTTTGTTACTTACGATTTTTTATACAAGAGGTATCAGTAGTTTTTATGCTTATATTTTCTTTTATATTACTTTAACAATTATCGTATTTTACCAAGAAATCTATTCGTATTTCATTTACGGTACCGCCACTTTGGTTTTAGGAATTATATATACTTTAAATTATTCTCAAGGATTAATGATCGTCAATGATGTTTTTGGATCTATGTATATATACATTGCTGGATTAGTAATATATTATTTGGTGAGTTTCGCTCAAATAATAAATAATGAAAAACTGTATGCAGATATGAACTTGGAGTGGGTAAGAACCAACAATTTCAACAGCAACAACCAAGATGAATTACTGGACTTTATCGAGGATATTAGAGCCGGTATGAGCGATTCGCAAATCTTTGAAGATTTAGAGTTTCAAAGATGTACTTTAGAGTTAAGTCAGTTTATAGCTGAACAAATTCTAAAAGACGGAAAACAAATAGTAAACCTGCTTGATCTCTACATATATATTCATGAAAAAGGTTTGGAATCGATATTAAGAAATGAAGAAGTAAGTATTGCCTTAAAGAAAAATGCTAATATATTAGGAAAATACTTAATAAACCAAAACACAGATATGTTTTCAATGATAATATCGTTTTACTTAAAGTTCCATGAAACTGATGAGTACGATATTAATCGTTACAATTATAATATTGAAAATATCACGTCTTTAACAGATGAACAATTTATCGCTTTTTGCTTAATCTATTTATATCTTCAAGATGAACTTCTTGAAGGAGGCAGATGGAATAGTTTAAAAAGTGAAGGAACTGATATAGAGGAAGTATTTGCAAAAATTGATTTAACAGAATTCTTTTCCGATCAGTTAATTGCTTTCTATCACGACAACAAAGACTTACTGAGAAAATACACTAAGAAGCATTAATGAAAAGGAGTATATATTGATGGCATTAGTATTATCAATCGCCAACCAAAAGGGCGGAGTTGGCAAAACAACAACAGCGATAAATCTCGCTAGTTCTTTAGCGGATTTAAGTAAAAAGGTTTTACTTATTGACCTTGATTATCAAGCGAACGCAACAACATGTATGGGAATTAACCGTGGAAGTTTCAAAAAAAGTATTTTTGATTGCTTTAAAAGAGAAGCAACTTTTAATGATATTAGAATCAAAACCGGAAATCCACTAATTGACGTTTTACCTGCCAAAACGATGGTAGAAGGAGTTGACGAGAAGGTTATTGCGGATAGTAACCGTGATTTCATTCTATATGAACTCTTAAAAGAGACTAAAAACGATTATGACTACGTTTTAATTGATTGCCCACCTTCATTAGGCTATATAACAATCAACGCTCTTATGGCTTCTGATGGGGTTATTGTGCCGGTGCAATGCGAGTTTTTGGCAATGGATGGATTAACACAATTATTAAATACAATCAGATTAGTTCAATCCAAAAAGAAAGTAAATCAAGAAACTCTTACAATTTATGGAGTTTTACTGACAATGTTAGATAATCGAGTAAACTCAGGTTTTCAAATAGTCAATGAAATAAAAACATACTTTAAAGAAAAAGTATTTCAAACAATTATCCCGAGAAATATAACTTGTTCTAACGCAACCTTTTACGGCGTTCCAGTAACTGTTTATTCGCCTAAAAGCAAATCTTCATTAAGCTACAAAAAACTAGCAAAGGAGGTTTTGACAAGAGATGAATAAAGATGAATTAATCAGAAGAGGATTAGAAGATCTTTTGAAAGAAAATCAAATTGAAGATCTGGAAAAAGAAGAAGTAATCGATATTGAGTTAGATAAAATCTCACCAAATCCATATCAACCAAGAAGACATTTCGATGAAGTGGCACTTCAAGAATTAGCAGATTCAATCAGGGCTAATGGCGTTTTACAACCTGTAATTGTTAAGAAAGTGTCTAATGGATATATCCTTGTAACAGGCGAAAGAAGATGCAGAGCGTCTAAAATTGCGGGGTTCAATACCGTTCCAGCGATAGTTAGAGATTATAACAATCAATATTTAGCGGAACTAGCTTTACTTGAAAACATCCAAAGAGAAGATTTGACGATTGTTGAAGA
>JAVEQW010000097.1:0-1856 GCA_034007385.1 Candidatus Izemoplasmatales bacterium | reverse complement strand
CTAATCTATTCTTTGGCTATGTGCTCGGATTTAGGTATGGATCCAGAAGAAATTATCAGAAGAAAATTAGTTAAAAATGAGGTCAAATACCCTAAAACCAATCAGTGATTTAAAATGTCAATTATTATTTTCTCTATGAATAAGCCTTTGTTTGGTATTATTAGAGATTTTTATTAAAAAAAACGGAAAATAATAATTGACAAATAAACTGATAAATAGTAAAATATTATTCGCATTGCAAAGAGATGTAAGGGGCCTATAGCTCAGGTGGTTAGAGCGCACGCCTGATAAGCGTGAGGTCGATGGTTCAAGTCCATTTAGGCCCACCATTCTTTTAGGGGGTATTAGCTCAGCTGGGAGAGCGCCTGCCTTGCAAGCAGGAGGTCAGCGGTTCGATCCCGCTATACTCCACCAAGAAAAAACAACAATTACGGCGGTGTAGCTCAACTGGCTAGAGCGTACGGTTCATACCCGTGAGGTTGAGAGTTCAAGTCTCTCCGCCGCTACCATTGATTGGACCCATAGCTCAGTTGGTTAGAGCTATCGGCTCATAACCGATCGGTCGTAGGTTCGAGTCCTACTGGGTCCACCACTATAATTATAATCAAACGGAGAAATACCCAAGTCCGGCTGAAGGGATCGGTCTTGAAAACCGACAGGGCGTGAGAGCGCCGCGGGGGTTCGAATCCCTCTTTCTCCGCCATCATGTCAAAATAGCTTAATTGGTAAAGCATTCAGGATGTAGGTTCGAATCCTATAATTGACACTTTTAAATTTTTATGGCTGTAGTCGATTCAGAATTTTCAGCTTAATGACCCGCTAGCTCAGTCGGTAGAGCATTTGACTTTTAATCAAAGGGTCAGGCGTTCGAATCGCCTGCGGGTCACCACTCATGCCCGAGTGGCGGAATAGGTAGACGCGTTGGACTTAAAATCCAATGTCAGCAATGACGTGCCGGTTCAAGTCCGGCCTCGGGTACCATACTATGGGGTATTAGCTCAGCTGGGAGAGCGCCTGCCTTGCAAGCAGGAGGTCAGCGGTTCGATCCCGCTATACTCCACCAATTAAAAAATTAGAGATTGACAAATTTTGGCGTCTTTGATATCATATAATAGCAACAAAAACACCGCGGGGTGGAGCAGTCTGGTAGCTCGTTGGGCTCATAACCCAGAGGTCGGAGGTTCAAATCCTTCCCCCGCAACCAATTTAATACCAATGGTCCGGTGGTGTAGTGGTTAACATGCCAGTCTGTCACACTGGAGATCGCGGGTTCAATTCCCGTCCGGACCGCCATCTATGGTTCGGTAGCTCAGTTGGTAGAGCAATGGACTGAAAATCCATGTGTCGCCAGTTCAATTCTGGCCCGAACCACCACTTCAAAAACGTAAATAAGCCATCAAATGATGGCTTTTTTTATTACTTTTTTATAAATCCTAGTTAACTGTGTTTGATTTCTACAGAAAACACATTTAATTCCAGGTAATAAATGATATAATCCTATGTATAAAGATGCATTTACAAGTATAATTATAAGTTCGACTAATCCATATGGAGTACGAAGTTCTTTATAGATAGAAATAAGAATTCAAAAGTTGAAGAATAGTTTAAAACGAGGACTAAGTATATGAGAAAATATCTTAAGAGTGCTTTAATAGTAATTTTAATACCTGTTTTTATTATACTTTTAAGTATTGGAATTTACTATGTTTCTTACAATTTGACTATTAATTCAAGAATAAATAAAATTGAAGAAGAAAATAAACAATTTTTTGAACTGTTGAAAGATAAAAATATAGATTTTAATAATTATGTTTTATACGAAGAAGTTTTTATGGATAATCAGTATTTCTATTTAG
>JAVEQW010000096.1:0-4119 GCA_034007385.1 Candidatus Izemoplasmatales bacterium | reverse complement strand
CCTACGGGCAGGTTGTCGTCCGGCTCTGAAATTTCTTCCTTAAAGAAATTCAGGTAGGTATTGAGTTGTCCTATATCGCCATGCTCGAACTCACCAATTTTTAAGTCAATTATTACATGGCATTTCAAAATGCGGTGATAGAAAACCAGGTCGAGAAAATAATATTTTTCGCCAATCAGGATTCGTTTTTGTCGGGCTTCAAAACAAAATCCATAACCCAGTTCAATAATGAACTGTTGTAGGTTGTCGAGCAGGGCTTTTTCTAAATCCGATTCTTCTACAATTTCTTTTAGAGGTAAATCAAGAAATTCAAAAGCATAAATATTTTTAATAATATCAGTGGTTTCTTGCGGTTTTGTTTTTTGCTGAACCAGTTGTGCGAGTTTTTCCGGGTTTTTGGATAATCCACTGCGTTCAAAATAGAGGCTATTGATTTGCCTTTTCAATTCGCGTACACTCCAGGCACCTTTGATGCATTCTATTTCGTAGAAAGTACGTTTGAGCGGTTCGTCAATTCCGAGAAGCAGCTCTAAATGTGAATACGAAAGTTTTGACAGTATTTTTTCACCCGGTAGAAACAATCCTAATTCCGATTGTGGGGTCAGTGTCCCCACTTTTTGTACATTTTGAAATTCGGGGGACAGTGTCCCCCATTTTTGATTATGCAATTCGGGGGTCACTGACCCCCAAATTGCATTTGTTAGATGAGGGTAATAAATATAAAACAATCTATACCTTCGTAAACTTCTTTCATCCAAACCTTTAGTATGTGATAACTTAGCGGCAATTGATTTTAATAAGGATTTGCCATATTCAGCCCTGTCTTTCCCATTTTGTTCAAATTCAACAATATAGTATCCAATCAACCAATTACGAATAGTCAGCATTTGATTCACCGCATTTACAGCCGATTTCTGCAATTGATTATGCAGTTGCTGTATAGTCGAAACGAGTTTATTGAAATTATTCATACCCATTTATTTTATCAAATATTCTGACAATATCACTTCTTTTGGAATGCTCATAGAGACATCTTTTGCGGATGCGGTATGATTGAAAAACTGGTCAGGCAGGTTTCGTTTAATGGCTGCGAGAATTTTCATTGGATTGCTTTCATCTTTAATTTCAGTAAAAATTCTTTTTGCCACTGTTTTAGGCATTCCTCCTTCATCCAGCATATTTCTTACTTTCGTCAGGTAATCATCATCCGTATCAGTAAAACCATCGTATCGTTTTATCTCTTTTGCGTTAAGTATTTTTCTTATTCTGGTGGCATTATCCCGGCCACTTTTTTTCGTGGTTTCTTCTGTTTCCTCTTTTTCAAGCAAATCAAATTCAATTTGGGCTTTATTGCTTGCCAGTAAATCGTGAAAATCAGCGTGTAACCTTTGACCAGGAGTTTTTTCTGATGCTTCATACAATCTTGCTGTAGTCAAAAAGTCAAGCTCTGAATTTTGGGACTCACTCGCGAGATAAAACTTTTCAAGTTTTCCTTTTCGGAAATAGGTAATTAGCGCATTCTCATCTAGATTGTAAGCTACATTGGCTTTTCTGGAAACTCTTGCCTTTCTTGGTAAGATTTTTATCAAAGTAAATAAATCTCGATCATTATCCCGAATATCCTCAATTACCCTTAAATATTTTAATTCGCTTTCCTCTCCATCCTCATCTCCGAGGATAAATTCTTTTGACGTCAGTTTACTGAAAAGCTCGAAGGATTTAATTTCTTCACCATCTGTAAGCAGTTTGGCATCATTACCCAACATTTCGATAAAATAATGGATTTTTGCAATAGCAGCTTCTTTCAATTTAATGATGTCGTTTGCTTCTTCTGTCGGGAAAAAATTATAAGTGTAAATTTTATTAAACGGTGTATCAACGCGGTTAATTCTACCGACCCGCTGAATCATCCGGGTTGGATTCCAAGGAATGTCGTAGTTGATAACTACATTAGAACGATGCAGGTTAACTCCTTCCGAGAGTACTTCTGTGGTAACAATAATCCGATATTCATCCTTTTTAATTCTGGCTTTTGCATCGAAATTTGAAATAACCGTTTTGAGTTCTTTTTCAGAAGAACCCCCATGATAAATTAGGATTTTGTCATTTAACCTTATTTTTAAATTTTCGGTAAGATATTCAGCTGTTTCTTTTGATTCAGTAAAAATGATGAGTTTACTTTTTTGCAATACTTTTTGTTCGTTTATTTTATCGATAAAACTATCAAGTTTTGGGTCATAATTTATATTCTTCCAGTAGCTATCAATTATTTTCAGTGTTTTTAAATCCGCTTCTATATCCGCTTTCAATTTAGGTGTGAAATCTTTTTTGCTGTATTCATCAGCCTTTTCATCATCAATTAATTTTTGTATTGCATCGTAATTTTCAGCTAAAAGCAAGTCCATTATTTTTTGCCAATGTTTCTTACTTACATATACTTTGTCCTTATTATAAGCTGATAGAAAATCCTCATAAGATTTTATGAATCTGGCAAGTGTTTTCTTAAAAGCAAAGAAGCTGCTTTCCAGTCTTTTAATAAGCAGGATTTTCATAAATCCACCCATATTTCGCTGACTGGTTTTCTCAAAATCAGAAAGTTCCTCCTTTAAATAAAGCAATGGAGTATATCTTGCATACTTGAATTGATTTTCATCTGTGATTAACGCGATTGTTTTCACGAAAATATCATTCAGAGTAGCATTAAGCTTGTAGAATATTGGTTCCGGTGGATTAACAATCGGAAATTTTAAGCCTTGATTTTTTAAGTCATCTTTAAAATATGTATCAATTTCTTTTCTGGTTCTTCGAACCATTATGTGTTTTAATACCTTACTTCGGATTTGAACAGCATTGTCTTTAACAATATCCATGTAAGTATCGTAATCGTCTTTTCGGTCAAGGTCTTTCAGCCTTCGTTGAAGAGAACCGAAAAAACTTTCAAGGTTCTTAATTCCGGGGATTGTGCTGTTTTTTCCTTTTTGAAACAGCTTAATTTGCGATAGGATATCTAAAGGAGAATTATTAAGCGGTGTTGCAGTAACAAGAATCACTTTTTTACCACGGCAAATTGCTGATAGGTTTTCGTAACTTACATTGTTTTCATTTCTGAATTTGTGCGCTTCATCTATGAAAACATTGTCATATCGTTCAGTTCCCCTCTCGATTATTTTTTCAAGTTTCCCGATTGATTCAAATTCAGCCGCAATCTTAAAATCGTGAAAAACGTTTAGCCATGAATTCGGATTATCCTTGGTTAACAATGCAGGTGAGGCTATTACCAAATTTCGCCCGGGTAGCTGATTTGCCAATAAAGTAGCCATAAAAGTTTTGCCCAAACCAACAACATCAGCTAAAAAAACGCCTCCATATTCATCAAGTATTTTTTTCGCGTTTGTAACGGCCTGTTCCTGGTATTTTAGTTTCATGAATCCTTCAGGAATGTTCTGATAAAATAGATTCGGGTCGAGACTTAAATCTGTTTTAAAATATTCATAAAGTAATTTTAAGTAAATCTGGTATGGCGTGATGCTATCGTTTAAGTGTGTTCTGGTTTGCACAATGTCAACGTAATAATCTGAAATGTCAACAGCTTGTTCCCACAGCAATTCAAATTTTTCCAATGCAAATTTTACATCCTGGCTGTTTTTAAGCTGTACATTAAATTCATAGTTGGAAACTAAACCAGATTCTGAAAAGTTGCTTGAACCTGTGATAACATTTCCGTAATCCCTGTCATCTTTGAAGTATCGGCTTATATATACTTTGGCGTGAAGATTTTGGCTTGGATGCGCTTTAATTTCAATCTTTCCTGATTTTAAGTATTCAATAAATTTATGAATTCCTTCTTCAACCTCATGTGTATCTTCACTTTTTTCAATTTCATCAATTACTTTTTCTCCAATAATCTCTTTTGTTCTGGTATGAGTTTCAAAATCAAGTTTTCCCTGAATCTTACTGGTTTCGATTATTTGAAATGTCTTTTTATCAAAGTTTAAACCTACCAGAATCCTGATTTTTTCAATATTCTCAAATGATTTATAAAGCCGATGGAATCCACTTATTCTGAAATAGCCAACGAGTATATCAAAGAATTCAACTGTTTTTAAAACAGCTTTAAAC
>JAVEQW010000095.1:0-4154 GCA_034007385.1 Candidatus Izemoplasmatales bacterium | reverse complement strand
GCATTACCACCATATCCTGAACCATAAGACCAAATCATTCTCTCTTCAGGAAACTGAGTGATATATTTCTTTTCCATTGGAGCACAAGGCCACTCTGGATCCATATCACCAGGATTTAGTGGATAACCTACTGAATGCAAGCATTTTACAAATTCTTTTCCGTTTTCAATCATATTTAGAACTTTGTTGCCAGTTCTAGTCATAATATGCATATTCAAGGCTACATAAGGGCTATCTGTAACTTCAACCCCTAGTCTAGACATATCTAGTCCGATAGGACCCATTGAAAATGGGATTACATACATGGTTCTACCTTTCATAGAGCCTTTATAAAGCTCCCACATTAAAGGCATTAATTCCTCTTTAGCGATCCAATTGTTTGTTGGTCCAGCGGTAGCTTTTGAAGAAGTAGAAATAAAAGTTCTTTTTTCAACTCTAGCTACGTCTGATGGATCAGATCTAAAAAGTAAAGATCTTGGACGTTTTTCCGGATTAAGACGGATAGCTTTGCCTGAAGAAACCATTTCTAAAGCTAAATCATCATATTGTTTCTGTTCACCTGTCCAAAAAACGATTCTTTCTGGTGTAAGGTGAGCGTTCAACTCCTCCAGCCAAGCATTAAGTACATTGTTTTTAGTCATTTTACTCTCCTTTTTTGTTTGATTTTATTTATTAATTGTCTTATTTGACAAATATTTGTTATAATACATAATAGAGGTGTTCAAATGGAAATAAAAAATAAAAGCATTGCGTTATTGATTGACGCAGAAAACATTAGTCCCAGTTATATAGAAATCATTATTGATGAAGCAAATAAATACGGCACAATCAATTATCGAAGGGTTTATGGCGATTGGACCACTCCACAATTAAACCCGTGGAAAACCAAAATCAGTGAGTTTGGTTTGACTCCTGTCCAACAGTATGCATATACTTCTGGAAAAAACTCTTCTGACTTTACATTAATAATTGATGCCATGGATATATTATATTCGGAAAAAGTTAATTCTTTTTGCATTGTATCAAGCGACAGCGACTTCACTAAATTAGTCACGAGACTAAGAGAAGACAACATGTTTGTATTCGGTATGGGTGAATCGAAAACTCCGATATCTTTAGTTAACTCGTGTGAAACATTTGCCTATTTAGACAAGATGTTAAAGGAAGCACCTAAAGAAGAAATCGTAGAAGCAGAAGTTAAGGACCAAAAGGCTCAAACCGCGAAAACAAAAACTAAAGCAGTAAGTTCGATTACACCACTTAGAAGAATTAAACAAGAATTGACCAACATCATCAACGCAAATTTAGAAGATGACGGTTGGGCATATTGGAGCCTTATTGCACAGCTATTGCAAAAGAAGTTTCCGGGATTTCATCCTCGGAATTATGGAGACAACACAAGAACTTTACAATTCTTTGAAAAAATGAAAGAATTCGAAGTTAAAAAAGAAACAACAGTTAGTTATATAAGAAATCGTAAATAATCTAAAGCCTAACGGCTTTTTTTTATTTGTAAACTCTTTCTACATAAGGTGAGTTCATCAGATGCAACAAACCAGGATAATTGACTTGAAACTCGATTATATCACCTAATTTATAATCAGTATCGGTTATATTGACAATCAAGTGATCGCTACTACCACCGATAACTGAAATCAATTCATCAATAGGTTTGATATTATCCAGGATAACATCTTGCTTACCTATAGCTAGAATCGCTCTTTTCATGATACCCTTGTCTTCGATGTCAACCTTTTCCCCAAAAGAGTTTATTGACATTTCTCCATCAGGATAAGACGGTTTTCTCTTACATTCGATAATTTCTGCTTCAAGTGTAAACACGTTTTGATATAAGCCTTCGATATCAGTTGAATAAGAAGTTTCTTTTCCGAAAAAAATAGCTTCACCGATTCTTAATGAGTTAACTTCATTCGGTATCTCATCTTTATCATAAAGATAAACAGATGATGAATTACCACCTGAAATTATGTCTAGGCTAATATGAAAGGTATTTTCAATATTATACTTGATTTCAACTAAGCGATTGAGAATTTTTCTGCTAGGAACTACTCCCCCATAGCAGGTCAAGTTAGTTCCAATACCTTTAAAAACGATATTTTCTAGAGAAATAATTTTTTCGATTTCACTAATGTAACTATCTTTGTAAAAAATCCCTTCTCTCAGATCACCTAAGTCGAACATAAAAATAATTTCGTATTTTTTATTTTGCCTTTTTGCCTCTAAATCTAGAGCTATTACAGTTTCAATTTCACTTACTAAACCGATATCTGAATAGTTTATGACGTCTTCAGTTTCTGACAAGCTCGGAACCCTTACAAGCAGTTTTTTCATCGGTAAATCCTTATACATTTTAAGGTTTTTCAATCTTGAATCACCAAGATACTTGAAACCGCAATCTAAAAAAAGATTAGCTATTCTTAAATCGCCAGCAACTACCTTAACAACCGGCATTACAATATCGATGCCATTAGATTTTGAGTATTCAATTATTTTTTGACAATTATGTTTTAGTTTATCTAAATCTACTACAACTCTTGGATACATTTTAATTAATCTCCAAACTCTTTAACATTAATCTTAAGGCAGCTTCAGGATGTTTCTTTGATAACACTCCTAGGGAAGCCATTATATAATCGTTATCAATCAAAATCTTCGTCTTTTTAGAAGGAGATAAAGTCAAGTCATTTTGTTTGTTTAAGACACTAGAAATAATCTCTTTTCTACTTGGTAGTCGAGTCAACGCTCCACCTGTGGCTACAACATATTTGATATTGCTCAAGTCTTTACCTTCAGCATATGCTACTTTACCAGAACTGTTGAACATATAAACTAATCTACCCGCATGTCTTTTAAGCGATAAATCAAAAGCAACTTCAGTTAGTTTTTCAGTTAGGGAAAGTTGTTCTTGATTAGGAATTGGTTGATATTTTTTGATGATATCATCTAACTCTTTTTCATTAAGATTTAATTCCTTCATCAGTTTGTCCAAACCGATAATTGAGATTATGTTGTCCTTATTCACATAAACTCCTAAATCACCTTCAACGGTTCTTTTCGCAAACGGTTCTGGAGCTATAAGAATTTTACTGATCTCTTCTTTGCCTTCAGTGACTGAATGGATATCGGTTGTTGCGCCACCCACATCGACTGTAATCAAATCTCCTAAAGCTTGTTGAAGCAGTTTTGAAGCTTCCATAACTGCTCCTGGAGTTGGGATTATAGCTTCGTTTATAATCTCTTTGATATGTTCCATTCCCGGCGCTTGAACTATATGTTTTTCAAAAACATCTTGGATGATTTTCCTTGTGTTTTCGACCTCTAAGACATCTATCTTCGGGTAGACATTATTGCTCATATATAAATACTGGCTCTGATTGTTTTCTTCGAAAAACTTATTCACTAAGTTTTGATTTTGAATGTTGCCTGCATAGATAACAGGAATGTTTAACTTCATTTCAGCAATCTTTTTTGCGTTCTCTAATGCAGTTTTTCTTTCACCAAAATCGACGCCACCAGATACCATTATAATATTTAGATTACTCATTTTTAGTTCTTCCATTTGATATTCATCTAGAATCCCGGAAGTAATCATTTTTAAGTTAGCTCCCGCACCCAAGGCGGCCTCTTTAGCTGCCTTGACAGTCATGTCATAAACAAGACCGTGAACACTCATTTTCAATCCGCCAGCAGCACTAGAACTCGCAAAGGTTTCCTTTGCGAGCAGTTCACTGACTTTTAAGTTTTGCATTAAATTTGCTTTAGCTTGGTTATACCCAACTGTTACATCGCCTTGAACGATTGATGTTGGAGCGAATCCACTACCTAAAAATACCGGATTATCAGTATCCAACTTATCAAAAGCATTAACAATTGTCGTTGTTGAACCAATTTCAGCTACCAATGCATCAATTTTCATTCATTTCTTTCCTTTTCTTAACTAAGAATGATGCAACATGATGTCCTTTGGTACCTCTACCAAAGCCGCTGTCAACACCGTTTTTCTCAGCGATTTCAGGAGTTACTTGCGTACCACCGGCAACGATAATTAACTTATCTCTAACACCTTTTTCTACAGCGTACTCATGAGTCTTTTTCATGTTTTTATAATGTACGTCGTCATGAGAGATAATTGT
>JAVEQW010000094.1:0-4217 GCA_034007385.1 Candidatus Izemoplasmatales bacterium | reverse complement strand
TCATAGGGTAATCAAGAAGAGTGGAGATGTCGGTTATTTCAATGGCGGAGTCCAGATGAAAAAATCCTTATTAAAAATAGAAAAAGTCTTCTTTTGATTAGAAGACTTTTTTTGTTGTATCTCTTTCAATTAGTTTTACGTCGATGGTTTGATGGAAATAATCCAGTTCTTCACCGTGAATTAGTTTCATCATCGATTTTAAAGCCGCTTTACCAATAGCTTCAGTCGATTGCTCAATAGTCGTTATTTTAGGTTCCAGCATATTTGATAGTTGAATATTATCGAATCCAATTACTTGAACATCCTCAGGAATCCTTTTATTGGCTCGTTTTAATGATTGGATTGTGAGCATGGCAATCACATCTGAATCACAAAAGATACCGTCGCAATCTAAGTGCGCATTGATTTTACTTTCGATATCTAATGGATCTGGAGAAATAAAAGCTAGATCATATGTATAGTTTTCAATCTCCTTAGCTTTTAGCACGGATTGAAAGCCCGCAGTTCTATCTTGAACTGTTACTAAACCTGAAGGTCCTCTAAAGTGAATGATTTTCTTACAACCGCTATTTACTAGCTTCTCAGCAGCTAATTTACCACCGAGGAAGTTGTTTGAGGTTATTGATGGAATTTCATCGCTTAGATTATGATCAATTTCAATAATTGGAATATTCAAAGCCAGATAATCATCAATTCGAAGCGTATTGGAAATTAATATAATACCATCAACATTATATTGGTCGAATATCTTTAAGTATTTGCTTTCCTTTTCAGGATCGTCTTTAGAATTGCAAATCATTAAGCGGTAATTTGAATTAATGGTTTCGTCTTCAATTACTTCTAGAAGGTCAGAAAAATAATATGATGTTAAGTGAGGCATCATAACCGCTACGATATGTGATTTTTTTTGGAATAATGATCTTGCTAGTTCGTTAGGAACATAGTTTAGTTCTTCGATAGCTTGTAAAACTAATTGTTTTGTTTCTTCGTTAACATAACCTTTTTGATTGATTACTCTAGAAACAGTCGCAACACTTACATGAGCTTTTTTAGCTACATCTTTAATCGTCGCCATTAAATCACATCCTTCATATAAAGATTATACCTATTATTACAATAATTTTAAAGGCTTTTAATTAAAAATGTGTAACTTGTTACATAAAAGTTATTTAGATATTTCCATTATTTTGAAATCGTTTAACTATTGGCTATAATTGGACTTTTTAAGTAAAATGTAGTACAATGTTTAGTTGGAGGATTATTATGAAAAATACAAGTATCAAGTTAAGAAATTTAGTAATTTATCAAATTTATACAAGAAATTTTAGTGAAGAAGGCAAATTTAAAAATATAATTGAAGATTTAGATCGTATTAAATCTTTAGGAGTAGATTATATATATTTATTACCTATTCATCCAATCGGTCAAAAAAATAAAAAAGGTAGTTTAGGCTGCCCTTATTCAATTAGTGATTATTCTAAGGTAAGGGATGAACTAGGTGGATTAGAAGATTTTCAAGAACTTATTGAAGCCGTTCATGCAAAAAAGATGAAGATTATGATGGATATTGTATTTAATCACACTTCAAGAGATTCTCGCTTTCTCAAAGAGAATCCTGGATGGTTTTTTACAAATGAAAATAACGAAATCAGCAATCGCGTAGGCGATTGGTGGGACGTATATGATTTAGATTATACAAAGGATAAGAATCTTTGGTTTGAATTATTGAATGTTTTGGTCTTTTATGCAAGATTAGGTGTGGATGGGTATCGTTGTGATGTCGCTAGTATGGTTCCATTAGAATTTTGGAAGTTAGCTAGAAAACAAGTTAAGAAAGTTAATCCTAAGTTCATCTGGTTAAGCGAATCTGTACATGGAGGTCACACTAAATATATGCGTGATCAAGGATATGCTTGCGCATCTGAATCAGAAATGTATCAAGTCTTCGATATAGCTTATGATTATGATATTGAACCATATATGCAAGACTATCTAAATGGTTCATCGACTTTGAAACCATATTTAGAAGGTTTGAAGAGACAAGATGAAATCTATCCAATGAATTATGTTAAACTTCATAACGTCGAAAATCATGATATCGAACGTATAGCAAAAAGAGTTAATAACGATACTGATAAGATTAAAAACTGGGTATCTTTCATGTTTATGCAAAAAGGTGCGGCAATGCTTTATATGGGAACAGAATACGCTTCAGATATAAAACCAAGTCTTTTTGACAAGGAACTGTTTAATAAGAATGAAGATTTAACTTCTCTTATTACAAAATTAGCTAAACTTAAGAAAAGAAAAATCTTTGCTGAAGGCATCTATCAAGTAAATATTCCAGAAGTTGATGGAGTGGCTTATCAAGAGTTTAAATCAAAAGAAGAAGAGTATCATGGAATATTCAATTTGGTTAAGGTTAATGAAGAACTTTCTGTTTCAATACCTGATGGAACATACCGCAATTATTTAACTGGAAAAAGTGTGAAAGTACAAAATAAGAAATTGAAACTAAACAATGATCCGATAATAATCAAGGTGAAGAAATAATTGCTGACTTAAAACAGAAACCGATAGTTTCTGTTTTATTATTTTATGTTATAATTATTAAAAGAAGGATGTGTTATTTTGCTGGAAGTTGTAAATGTTATTGGTGCTGGTTTGGCAGGAGCTGAAGCGGCTTATCAAATAGCTAAAAGAAATATAAAAGTTAATCTTTATGAAGTGAAAACTTTGAAGAAAAATGAAGCTCAGAATTTAGATTTATTTGCTGAGTTGGTTTGTTCTAATTCTTTAAGGTCTAATGATATTAAGAATGCCGCCGGATTAATGAAAGAAGAATTAAGAAGATTAGATTCTTTGTTAATTAAAGTTGCGGATAAATATAAAGTACCTGCCGGAAGTGCTTTAGCGGTAGATAGAGAAGGTTTTTCAAAAGAAATAACTGAAATATTGAAAGCTAATCCAAATATTAATATAATCGAAGAAGAAGTAACTGAAATTCCTGAAGGATATACGATAATTGCATCAGGTCCTTTAACTACTTCCAAATTAACAGATAAAATCAAAGAGTTTACAGGTGAAGATATGCTTTATTTTTATGATTCTATCGCACCGATAATTGAGTTTGATTCTATCAATATGAATATTGCTTATTTTAAGAGCCGATATGATAAAGGCGAAGCTGATTACATCAATTGTCCAATGAGTAAGGAAGAATATGATTTGTGGTACAATGAATTGATAATCGCAGAAACGGCTAAAATAAAAGACTTTGAGCTTAAAGTTTTTGAAGGTTGTATGCCTTTTGAAGAAATGGCAAAAAGAGGATACCAAACTTTGCTATATGGACCAATGAAGCCTGTGGGACTAGGTAAAGATGGTGAAAAAAGACCTTATGCCGTTGTTCAGTTAAGGCAAGACAATCTAATTAAAACCATGTATAACATTGTGGGCTTTCAAACTCATTTAACCTATTCTGAACAGAAAAGAATCATTAGAATGATTCCTGGTTTAGAAAATGCTAATATCATCAGATACGGAATCATGCATCGAAATACCTTTATTAACGCTCCTAGTACGATTAATAGTTTCTATCAAACTAAGAAAAGAAATGACTTGTTCTTTGCCGGACAGATTAGTGGTGTTGAAGGTTATGTCGAATCAATTGCATCAGGTTTGGTAGCCGGTGTTAATATCTCAAGACTTATTAGAGGAAAAGAACTTGTTAGTTTCCCGGTTGAAACAGCTATAGGATCTCAAGCTTATTACATTTCTAATACAGCTACAGAAGATTTCCAACCAATGAATACAAATTTTGGTATCTTTCCTGAATTGAATTTCAAACATAAGAAACACGAAAGAAAAGAATTATATGTTCAAAGATCTTTAGAAAGATTAGAAGAGTTTATTATAGGTGGCAATATTGAGTAATCAAGAGGTAATTGAAAAGTATCAAGATTATTTGACTAACGAAAAACAGTATTCAGAAAATACTGTTATTTCCTATATCGGTGACATTAATTCGTTAGTTAACTTTTTGATTAACGAAGATTTAGGTGAGTTAGTGTTTACAACAAATAGAATTGCTAAATTCTATGTGGCTTACTTACATAATCAATTTGATCCAAAATCGATTAGAAGAAAAATTTCAAGCGTTAGAACTTTATTTGATTATCTTCAAGAAAATGAAATTGTGAGGGACAATCCTTTCA
>JAVEQW010000093.1:0-4241 GCA_034007385.1 Candidatus Izemoplasmatales bacterium | reverse complement strand
CCCCACTTGGCATTTTGCGACTTGGCATCGCGACAAATAATCCATTTTTCCCCTCAATGATTCGTAATTCATGAACGACAAAGCAGTTATCAATAGTTATGGCAGCTACACCCACTAATCGATTGTCGCCGTTGATTCTTTTCGCACGTACCTCAGTTATCTTCACACTACCACCTCTTTGGCAAATTATATCATGTTTATTTTTGATAATTCAATAGGGTAGGCGAAAAATCTATAAAAAATTGTGCATTTTAATTAGATACTTATCATTGTAGCGACTGATAAAGTCGCTGACGTCTTCATTTTTATCCAAAATTTTGATAAAACTTGATCCAGAGCCAGTCATTACAAGACCAATAGAACCCAATTCAGCAACTAGATTATTTTTGAAATTCTCCATGAAATCAAAATTTTTGATTACTATTTCTTCTAAAGAGTTATGAACATTTTCTTTAATTGCTTTAATGTCATTATGTTCACAATAAACTTTTAAATCGTTAATATCTTTGATTTTGACGGTTGATTTGTCAGCTAAATCGAATACTTCTTTTGTACTGATGAATTCTCTTGGATTTATTAACAATATTTTGTAATCAGATAAATCAAGATCAAAATCTTCTATTTCTTCACCGATGCTATAAACAAATGCTGCAGTATCAAAAAGACAATATGGAATATCTGCGCCAAAAATAACGCCAATGTCTATCATCTCTTTGATAGAAAGATTTAATTTATACATTTTGTTTATTCCTTTAATAACCGCAGCACTATCGGCTGAATTACCAGCTAATCCGGCTCCGAAAGGAATGTTTTTGGTTATTTTTATCTCCAAACCGGTTTTTATATTGTAATTCCTTAACATATGTTTTGCGACTTGTAAAACGATGTTGTCTTGGTTAGATAGAAATAAATCATCAGATTTTATTATCACTGTATTAGGGCAATCTATTTCGCCGAATTCAAGCATATCATATAGGTCAATTTTTGCATTAAGCATTTCTAAGTCATGATATCCGTCTTTGCGTTTATCAAGTACATTTAAAAATAAATTTACCTTCGCATATGCTTTTTCAATAATCATTACTCAACCAACTCTTTTCTTAAGTTTAATGTTTGTTTCTTCAATAAAATTCTCCAACCGATAAAACTAACTAATGCCGCACCGATAGACCCAACAATCAAGTCTAGCATTGTATCCATTAAACCATAAGGTTGCGGATAAACCAAACTATCATTTACCCATTGATATCTTTGCATATTTCTTGAGGTTTCATTATTGATGTTATAGGCTATTGTATCCACTGAAAACTCATAAAATTCCCATACAACTAAAAGAGTTATGGAAAAACAAAAAGCAAAAATACTAAGCAGTCCTGGACTTAGCTTGACAGCATCATTTTTTGATAAATTATATGAGTGAATAATTTCATATGCTATAACTGAAATTATAATACCGCTTAATGTGTGTAAAAACTTATCATAACCCTTTACTGATTCTAAAAATCCATGAATATTACCTAAAATTATCGCCCCAAACAAGAAAGACAAAACAATTATTTCTAAGTAATTAGGAATATCGACTTTGAATCGAGATTCAATAAGCCAAGGTAAGGAAAATAATATTATTCCCAAAAATCCTAAGAAAATGTTTGATATAGCGGCATCTCTTTGTTCTGATGAAGTCGCAAACCCAGCACTTAAACTAGCTATTATTATTTCCAAAATAAGTACAGCTAAAAAAATGATGTAGACAATTTTTGGTGAATCTAATCTTTTGATCTTTTTCATAAAAACCTCCTGAGCATAAATTAATTATACCATTTTTGGCGGTTTTTAGGAACTAAATCATGAAACTTTCATTAGATAATTACCAAATTGACTACATCATCAGCGGGAATCTTTTCATACGTTGTTAAGATTACGGCTTTGTTGACAAAATCTACTTTTTTTATTTGTCCATATGTGGTTTTAACATACCCTTCACAATAGTACTGCAGTTCTACTTCTTTATGATTATTCATAGCTTCTTGCAAGTTTAAATTTAAGAGCTCATAATCATCATCACTTAGGATAGGTTTGGCTTTTTTTCCTAATCGATGTTGCAACTCTTTAAGCATTGAGTGATAACCGCTCAAAGCGTCAAATGCAGCCCACTTGATGATGCCTCTATCGATATAAGCGCTAGGCATTGTGGCCACCTATCATTTCATTCCGCGACTTGATCGTCGAAGCTTTTAATTCGCTAGAAGCACGATTAATGCTGTTTTTGCCAAACCTTTCTTTTATTTCGTCCACAGCGTGGAAGACTTGTTTTTCTTTCATTACCGTTTCGATATCTTCAAATAAATTCACTTGATAATCACGATCGTCAATCAAACCCGTAGCCGCAACTCTAACAACTCTGATGGGCGAATCGTTGTAAAACTTATTCATTATTTTTAAGCATAGTTGAAAAACATGTGATTCGTTGCTTGAAGGTTGAGTAAGCTGCATTTGCCTTGCAAAACCACCTCCAACGTCCTTGCTGTAACCTAAAGCAAAATGAATTGTCGAAGCTTTTTTCTTGCTGACTCTTAACCTACGACAAACGTCATCGACCATTTCTCTAATAATTTGGTATATTTCCGGTTTATAATAATCTTCAAATAAAGTTTGTCCGATACCATAACTTTTGCTTGCAGGTTTCAATCTTAATTTTTCTTGTATTAAGCTCATGTCGATTCCATGAGTATGATAATATAATTCTTCGCCAATAACTCCAAATTTCTTCTTCAATTTTTTTACGTCATAATTAGCGATATCGCCGATTGTTTGAATACCTAAAGCATTGAGGTTTCTTTCTGTGTTTCTTCCGATACCCCACATTTTGGACAAGGGTTTGATTGGCCATAGTTTAGTTGGCAAATCATCATAACTCCACTTAGCGATAAAATCCGGAGAATGCTTACTTTCAATATCCAAAGCCAACTTAGCTATTAGCATGTTAGGGCCTACTCCACATGTGGAGTATATTTTGGTTTGATCGTAAATTGCATTCATAATGGTTTTGGCTAACTCATAGTCAGTCTTTTTATAATATTGTAAATATTCCGTAACATCCAAAAATACTTCATCTACAGAATAAACATACAAGTCTTCTTCAGAAACAAACTGTAAATAAATTTCAATGATTTTTGTAGAGTATTCCAGATATCTTTCCATTCGTGGCTTACGATAGATGATATCAATATTTTTAGGCAGTTCATAGATTCGACATCTATTAGGAACACCCAAGCTCTTCATATATGGAGTTACGGCCAAAACTATGGATCCGCCCCCTCTTGACTTATCGGCTACAACCATAGGTGTTTTGAAGGGATCTAGCCCAGAAATAGCGCATTCTACCGATGCGTAGAAACTTTTTAAGTCGATACAAAGTATGTTTTTATGTAATCTATATTCTTCCATTAGGCATCCCTCCTTACAATATTATTATACATTTTCCAATAGTAAAAAACTATGGTTTTTAAGAGAATATCTCTATAAAAAATTTAAATTTTATATGTTTAAAAAAGGCAAGAACAAAAATAATTCTAACGAATTATACTTTTAAAACGATCACTTACTAAACAAGCAAGTGCGCTTAGGCGTGTTCCAACCTCTAGTCCCTATCCATTTGGCTTCGGGGTTACCTTTTCTAATTATGTTTAATGCGGCGTTTAAGTCCGCATTTATCAAGATTTTATCTTTACTTAGATATAATCCTCGTTTGATTCTTCTACCACTAAAACTCTCTTGATAACTTAATTCATCTTTATCAATGTAAGATGCTTTTGAAGTGTATGATTCATTGATTACTATGGTTTCAATTTTCTCTTGTTCAGCTAAATAAATAATTCTATCCTTAAGTCTTGATATCGGAATTGACTTTGACCATTGATTGTATTGATCATTCAAAGTTATATCTTTGAAACCTTCATTATAACCGATAATAATCTTACCCACATCATTTGTTACTGCTCGTTCAATGATTAGTTTAGCTGCTTTGTTAATCGCGTATATCATCTGATTGTTTCTCTTCTCTATCAATGAAATCATCTTTTTAGTCAAGACTTTTTGATTTGGTCTTTTACTGGCTAATAAACTTATACGTTTATGATAATATTGATTCAGACTCTTTAGTTTTAATCCGTCTATTAACAGGTTATTACCATTACTTACTGCACAAGTCGCTAGATTATTATAACCAAAATCAATTCCCA
>JAVEQW010000092.1:0-4290 GCA_034007385.1 Candidatus Izemoplasmatales bacterium | reverse complement strand
GGGGCTTTGGGGGCTCAATGGCAGATATTTGACGAGAAAACAATGAAATGGCAACATTTTGTTGCAGGTTATGTAAAAGAACTGCGTTTTCTCTTCCCAAACCTGGCCGAATATATCATTATTCAGCACATAATTATATTGCTAAGGGATAATTTAATGTATCTTTGAACCTTACAGTTAAAATTTAGAAACACTAAACCAGTGAATAGAATAAAGAAAATTTTAAAAGAACAAGGCAGAACTCAAACCTGGCTCGCTAAGAAAATCGGGAAAAGCTATGTGGTGGTTACAAACTATTGCAATAACAATACGCAACCCAGCATTCAGGTTTTAACGGAGATTTCTCAGGTTTTAGATGTTGATGTAAGAGAATTATTGGTTTCAACAAAAAACGATTAGTAAAATGGATAAGGAATTTGAAATTTTCAAAAACGGCAGCGCCTGGCTTAGATCTGATTTTCATTTGCATACAGCTATCGATAATGAATTTACTTATAGTGGTGAAAAGGACTTTTATGTCTCAGAATATGTCAATCAATTAAAAAAAGAAAAAATTGGTATCGCAGCTATAACAAATCATAATAAATTTGATTGTAATGAATATAAAGCCCTGGCTAAAACGGGCAGAAAACAAGAAATATATCTTTTACCAGGAGTTGAATTATCGGTGAATGATGGAGCTAATGGAATCCATTGTCTTATTATTTTCAATCCTGTTGAATGGCTTGAAAATGGCAACGATTATATAAACCATTTCATAACACAAACTTTTGCCGGAAAACGCAATTTTGAAAACGAGAACGGTCGTTCAAATGACAGTCTTATAGAAACGATAAAAAAACTTGATGCTTTCGAAAGAGACTATTTCATAATAATGGCTCATATTGAGGCAAGTAGTGGGTTTTATAAAGAATTGAATGGTGGGCGAATTACAGAATTGGGTAAGCAACCCATATTTCGTAAGGCTGTACTTGGATTTCAAAAAGTAAGGACGAGAGATGTAATCAAGAATCTTAATACCTGGCTTGATAATGAATTACCGGCTTTTGTAGAATGTTCTGATGCTAAGAATATTGAAGAAATTGGAACGGGCAACTCCGAAAATGGGCTTACGCAAAAAACCTATTTAAAAATTGGCGCATTCAATTTTGAAGCCATAAAATACGCTTTGTTAGACCAGCAATATAGACAAGCAAAAGAAATTACAGAGCCAACCAATGGGTACATTAAGTCTATCAGTTTTAAAGGCGGGAAATTAGATGGTTCAACGCTTCATCTAAATCATTCTATGAATAACCTGATTGGAATAAGAGGTAGTGGCAAATCTTCAATTTTGGAGGCGATTAGATATTCTTTAGATATTGATTTAACTGAAAAGCAAAATGTGGATTATGACTATAAAACAAAATTAGTAAACGCTCTATTAGGAAGTGGCGGTAAAATAACTTCAGTATTGGTTGATGACCAGGGGAAAGAATATGTAGCCGAGAAAATTCTTGGCGATAGAACGAATATTTTTAAAGATGGAGAACTTCAACCTGGATTAAAACCCAATGCAATCGTAAAAAAACCGATATATTTTGGTCAAAAAGACCTTTCTCAAATAGGCGGTTCTTTATCAACAGAATATTTAATTAGTAAATTGATAGACGACCGTTTACTCAACAAAAAGCGAGAGGTTGAAGAAAAAAATCAAGATGTTATAAAAATTCTTAGTGAACTCAAAAAAATTGATTCGAAAGTTGCTCGAAAAGCTGACTTTGAGGCTAAGCAAGCCGAGCTGAAAATTAAAATCCAGGTTTTTAAAGACAATGAGATAGATAAAAAACTAGAAAAGCAAATCTCTTTCGACAAAGACAGCAATTTCATTAAACGCCTCGAAAAATTTGAACAAAAAGTTATTGATGGGCTGAATGAATATGTCGGAGAATACGAAGATAGTTTTCAGAGCTTTAAATCTTATGTATCAAAGGAAAATGCCTTATTCATTGATAAAATAAAGCAACATTTTATTACCCTTGAAAAAATATTTCTTGAAACCAAAACGCTATCATCAAGATTGGATACTGAGAATTTAGTGCTTGAAAAAATGCACAAAAATTTCAATGTGAAATATGAAGAGTTGAAAGAAGAGTTTTCTAAAATCAAACGTGAAATAAACCTTCCCAATATTCAGGCGGATGACTATGTTAAATATACGAAGGAGCTTGATTTAACAAAGGCTCAATTGTCTGAGTTAGAAAAGCTTTCTAAAAAGAAAAAAGAACTTGAAACTCAATTAAAGCAGACTCTTGTTTGGTTGCAAAAATTGTGGCACAACGAATTTGAGATTGTACAGGAAGAAATAAAGAAAGTTAACGATGACCAGAGTTCAATTCAAATAACGGTTGAGTTTAAAGGTAACACGCAAGTTTTTAAATCCTATTTAAAGGAGAATCTAAGAGGGAGTAATTTGAGAGACAATAATATACAGACAATTATTGATAATTATAATGATATGATTGCGGTCTATGAAGATTTAAATCAGCCAAAGAGTACTATTGCATCAAGTCTTTCCGATGTTCAACTTCATACATTTAGGGATTATTTCAATTCAAATATTGAAGCCTTCCTGACCTTTAGAGTGCCAGATAAATTTGACATTATTTATAGAAAACGGTCATTGAACGAGCATTCATTAGGGCAAAGGGCTTCCGCTTTAATCATATTTCTTTTAACACTAAAAGAAAGTGATTTAATAATCATTGACCAGCCCGAAGATGATTTGGACAATCAAACCATCTATAATGATGTTATTAAGGTACTGAAAGAATTAAAAAACTCATCTCAATTTATTTTTGCGACCCACAATCCAAATATCCCTGTTCTTGGAGATTGTGAACAGGTAATTTCTTGTAGATATGACGCTGACATTATCGGTACAAATCTTGGAAGCATTGATGATGAAACAATCAGAAAAGAAATAGTAAACATTATGGAGGGTGGTAAAGAGGCATTTAACAACAGAAAAAGAATTTACGAATTATGGACGCATTAGAAGTATTGGATTTAATCCAAATGGGTGAATCCAGCAAAGTTCAATTTAAAGTCCGCATTAATGATGCTTACAAAATAGGCACAGAGATGGTCGCATTTTCCAATTCAAAGGGTGGCTTGATTATTATTGGAGTTGACGACAAAACGGGCGATGTTAACGGATTGTCATTTGAAGAAATAGCTGAGACCAACAAACTCCTGGCTAATGCTGCTTCCGACAATGTAAGACCTCAAATCTTTATAGAAACGGAAACCATAGCGGTGGATAGCAAGAATGTCATTGTTGTTCGTATAGCCGAGGGATTGAGTAAACCTCACACCGACAATAAGGGTATAATCTGGTTAAAGAATGGTTCTGACAAACGAAAAGTTGTGGCAAGGGAAGAAATGGCCAGGCTACTTCAAAGTAGCGGAAACCTTTTTGCAGATGAAACCTTAGTAACCGGAACAACAGTAAACGATATAGATGAAGGCTTCTTTAAAGATTTCTTACTTGCAAAAACCAAAAAGCCTATCGAGGAAATAGGTCAATCCACTTCGGCTGTTCTTTCTAATCTCCGAATGATAAAGGAAGGCACACTCAGTCTTGGCGGGCTGTTGTTGTTTGGTAAAAACCCTCAACAATTTAGACCAACATTTACCGTGCAATGTGTCTCTTTTATTGGGAATGACATAAGCTCAAATGAGTATCGGGATAAAGAAGAACCTTTCTCAGGAAATTTAAAAGAATTATACGAAAAAACACTTTCTTTTATAACCCGAAACTTAAGAAAGGTACAATTAAAAAAAGGGTTTAATACTCCCGCTGAATTAGAAATTCCTATCGAGACAATAGAGGAGTTGCTTGTTAACGCATTAATTCATAGAGACTACTTTATTTTATCGAGTGTTAAAATATTCATATTCGATAATAGAGTAGAGATTATTAGTCCGGGAAGATTACCTAATACATTGACAATCGATAATATCAAAATAGGGGCTTCTATTCCCAGAAACCCAATATTATTCACAAACGCCAGATATATTCTTCCCTTTGTTGGAGTTGGCAGCGGAATACCGAGAGCGATTGAGAATTCGCCAGACCTGGAATTAATCAACGATACGGGCAGAGAAATATTTATTGCTATAATAAAACGGCCAGAATGAAAGACAGGTGGCAAATTTTATTTCATTAATCCTGCGGCGTGGAAGGATTAGATAACTGATAACATATTATCTTAGCAGTGGATATTGTTAGCACAATAGTAATTACAG
>JAVEQW010000091.1:0-4347 GCA_034007385.1 Candidatus Izemoplasmatales bacterium | reverse complement strand
TCGTAAGAGCTAGATTAAGATCTAAGGGTCCTGCTATTGACAAATTAGCCAATAAATATGATGGTGGTGGACACGCATTAGCTTGTGGAGCGAACTTAGGAACTTGGGACAAAACAGACGAATTATTAAAAGACGCTGACGAATTAGTAAAAGAGTATAAAAACAGCTTGAAATAATGTAAATTTTTTCCTTGTAATTTTTACTTGATTTGATATAATAAACTCGGTTTTGAAATCTATCTTATCAGGAGAGAAAAATGCTGCCAATGTTCTTAGCGGATATCGATTGGAAAATAACAATTTTTGAAATTGTTGGAGGCTTGGGAGTTTTCTTGTACGGAATCAACTTAATGAGTGATTCTTTAAAGAAACTTGCAGGAGCCAAACTCAAATTATTTTTAGAAAAAACCACTAATACACCACTAAAAGGAATTTTAGTGGGTATATTACTCACCGCATTAATTCAATCATCAAGTGCTACTAGTGCTTTAGTAGTCGGATTGGTAAGAGCTGGGCTAATGACTCTGCCTCAGGCAGTAGGGGTAATATTCGGAGCGAATATTGGTACAACATTTACTTCAGTTTTGATAAGTTTAAATATCGGCGGATTCGCCTATCCAATTATATTTATTGGTTCTGTTCTTATTTTCTTTGTAAGAAGGAAAAAGTTTCAACACTTTGGAAAAGTTTTATTTGGCTTTGGGCTATTGTTCTTTGGCTTAGATACAATGGGAGCGGCATTAAAACAATTAGTACAGTTGCCAGCTTTTGCTGAAGTATTGCAAAGCGTTGGAGATAAACCGATTCTAGGAGTTATTGTTGGGGTAATAACAACTGCTATAATTCAGTCGTCTAGTGCGACTATCGGTATCTTGCAACAATTATATTCTACTGGTGGAGTACCTTTGATGGGAGCTATTGCCATTGTTTTAGGGGACAATATCGGTACTACTGTAACATCAATTATGGCATCGGTAGGTGGTACATCTAGCGCGAAAAGAACCGCTTTAGTCCACGTATTGTTTAATGCTTTTGGTACAATCTTGTTCTTGATTTTAATAGGACCATATACAAGATTTATTGCGTTTCTATCAGAGTCTATAGTCGGAGCTGATTATCTATCGAATAAACTCACCATTTCTTTAGCCCATGTGAGTTTTAATATAGCTACAGTATTTATCTTATTCTGGTTTATAAAACAAATGGTGTGGACTGTATCTAAATTAATTCCAGCAAAAGACGAAATTGAAATGGATGACGTTGTCTTAGATAAACTACTACTTAAAGGTTCTCCGGATTTGGCTCTAGAAAACGTTAAAAAAGCAATGGTCAACATGGGTAATGTGACTAGAGGAATGCTAGAATTCACATATAATTATGCCTTTGATAACGATGAAAAAGCGATTGAACTTGGTATCCAATGTGAAGAGATGCTAGATTCCATGGATGACAAGATTCATAATTATCTAGTAGATATTGGAGCAAACGACTTAAGTGATAGGCAAATTTCAAGAGTTGCCAAAAATATTGATACAATAACAGACTTGGAAAGAATTGGTGATCACTTCGATAACTTATTTGAATTTTTCCAGGAAAGAAAAGAAAAAAGAATTGTGATGCATGAAAAAACAAAAGAAGAGTTATTGCATCTATTTCAAATAATTAGGTCTCAATTGGAAAAAGCATTAAAAGCTTACTTCAGTGAAGATCATGATTTAGCAATCGAGGTTACAAAAACCGAAGAAGAATTAGATAAAATTGTCAAAGATTACCGCAAGAATCATATTAATAGAATCAATGACAAATCATGTACAGAAAACGAAGCTGGTTTCTATGTAGATATTTTATCCAATATCGAAAGAATTGGAGATCACTGTAATAACATGGCAATAAACGTGATAAGTAAGGATTTTTCTTATCATTCAGATGAATTAGAACACTTGTAAAAAGTTTTAGAAATTCTTACTTGTATTATTTTTTAGTTTGCTATATAATATGTAAAGCATTAAATAAGATATAATTTTTGAGATTGGATGGTTATAAATGACAGATAGAAAGAACATGTCAATCATGGAACTAGCTAACTTAATATTGAAAGAAAATAATAAAGCAATGACTTTCATGGAAATATTTGATCGCATTGTTGAAGAAAAAGAAATTTCTCCTGAAGAGAAAATGGAAATGATTTCACAAGTTTATGCAGACTTCATTCTTTCAGCTAAGTTTATTTATGTTGGTGATGACGAATGGGATATCAAAGGTCGACAAGCCATTGATTTATGGGATAAAGATGGAGCTTACTATGATGAGTATCCTGATTATGAAGAAGAACTTTCTGCTTACGATGATATAGATGACATCGATGATTTTGATGAAGATGAAGAAGAAGTCGATGAAGAAGAAGACGAAGAAGACGACAACATCTATGAAAAAGACTATGACGATGAAGATATAGAAGATGATATCGACTTAGACGATGATTTAGATGATGATGAGTTTAGTGAAGACTTCTCAGATGATGACGATGAAAGTTTATTTGATGAGTTTGAAGAAGAAGATGAAGATATCGCCCTTGAAGAAGAGGAAGAAGAAGATTTCAATTACGACATTGATGAAGAAGACTTTGACGACGAAGAATACAATGAGTATATGGATGATTACGAAAAAATGTATGATGAATAAGAGAGTTTGAAAAAAACTCTCTTTTTTTATATTAGGTATTGTGCAATACACAATACTGTGTTATACTGATAAAAAAAGGAGGTATTTATGAACTCTCAGTTTAAAAAAGGGATTATTGAGTTGTGCGTACTAAAGGAACTTTTATTAGAAGATAAGTACGGATATTCAGTAATCGATAGTATTTCTAAGCATATAAATGTGAATGATAATACAATCTATCCAATACTTAGAAGGCTTACTCAAGAAGGTTATTTTGAGACATATCTTGTTGAATCAAATCAAGGTGCAGCAAGAAAATATTACAAAACAACAAAAAAAGGATTTGAATACTATTTCAAATTAAGAGATGAATGGGATCAATTTATCGGGGGAGTATACCAAATATTAAATAAAGAAGGGAAGAATGAAGATGAAATTTATCGAAGATTTAAAGAGAGAACTTAACAAAACAAATTTAAGTGAAACAGAGAAAGAAGAAATACTAAATGACTTTACAGAAATGGTTGATGAAGCTACTGATTCGGGTCTAGAAGACAATGAGTTGGAAAACAAATTCGGAAGTCCCGAAAAACTAGCTAGCGAACTAGCAAGCGAATATAAAGAAGATTCAAAATCTGATGCACCTAGCGGTGATGTTTTTGAGTTTTATCCAACAGAAAAATACAATGTTGTTATTGAGTTGTTAAATGAAGATATTTATATTGAAACTGTTAATTCTGAGAAAATTCATGTTGAAGCGAAGAGAGTAAGAAGATTAAAAGATTTCGATATTAAATTTGTAAATAATACACTATATCTTTTAAGACCAAAAAAACAATACACAGAATTTTTCCATTTTTCTAGAAAATCATCATTTACTTTAAAATTGCCAAATAAATTTACAATTAATGATTTCAATTTTTCCAATATTAATGGGGATGGTGAGATAAAAAACATTATAGTTGAAAAAGGTAAGTTTAAAGTGACAAACGGCGATTTTGATTTTGCAGGTAATCAATTCACAAATGTTGAGATCGACACTATTAATGGTGATATTAATATGAAAGAGATTAAGTCAAATCAGTTTAAAGTGTCTTTAGTTAGTGGCGACATGACATTAAAAAACATTGATATAGATAATGACTTAAATATTAACAGCGTAAGTGGTGATATAGAAGTTGAAAACACAAACTGTAAACAGGCATTAGTAAGACTTGTAAGTGGTGATTTGGAAGGAAAAGAATTTTATCCTCAAGAATTAAGTGTAAGAACTGTTTCTGGTGATGTAGACATTAACAACAAACAAAAAGATCGAAGGATTGAAGTGATAAAAAAATCCTCAGTCAGCGGCGACATTAGCATCAATCAATAGAATTAAGAAAATATAAAAATAATTAGAGTTTTTATTCAATAAAACTCTTCTTATTTTTATTAAAATAAGGACAAAAAGTGTTATAATTAAAAAGAAGTATTAAATAAATGAGGTGAGATTTGTGGACTTAGAGAAAAAATTTAGAGAAGATATTAAAAAAATTAAAGCTTATACTTATGTTTTATCATTAGCTGGATGGGACTCTAATACTGAAGCTCCTAGAAATTCTTTTAGAAGAAGGGGAGAAATGTTAGGTGTTTTAAGTAAGGAATTATTTGCGTTGGAAACAAACCCAAATACTATTGACACAGTAAA
>JAVEQW010000090.1:0-4358 GCA_034007385.1 Candidatus Izemoplasmatales bacterium | reverse complement strand
GAATTTTTATCTGAAAAGAATAGCAAGTAGAAGGTATTATAATGGCTGTTAATTTTGAAAAACTAGTATTTGACTTGGTTACGCCATTGGTTATTCATCCTGAAGATTTGTTAGTTAAGAAATTTTCAGAAGATGAAGATTCTATTACAATCCAAGTCCTAGTTAACCAAGAGGACCTAGGTAGAGTAATCGGTAAGGGTGGTAAGATTGCCAATGCAATCAGAACAATTTCTTACGCAGCTGCTTCTAGGCAAGGTAAAAAGATAAAAATCGATATCGATTCATTTGAATAAGATGAAAGATAAACTAATCGCTGTCAGCGCTTGTTTAATTGGAGTTAACTGTAAGTACAACGGTAAGAATAATCTTAACAATAGAGTTATGGATTATCTTCAAGGAAAAGAAGTTATCTTAATCTGTCCTGAAGAATTAGGTGGATTAACAACTCCAAGGATTGAAAGCGAAATCCAGCAAAATGGTTCTGTTATAAACAAAGTAGGATTAGACGTTACTGAGAATTTTCATTTAGGAGCACAAAAAGCACTAGCTAAAATGAAAAAATATAATTGCGAATATGTAATACTTAAAGACGGATCACCGTCTTGCGGATATAAAAATATCTATGATGGCAGTTTCACCGGCAAGCGTATTAGAGGTCAAGGTATCAGTGCAAGATACTTTATAGAAAACGGAATTAAAATAATAGATTTAGAGACTTAAAAAATCAACTAAATAGTTGATTTTTTTTAGATAAAGAGGAAAGAATGAAAATAAAAAATGAGATTCAACAAGCTATATCAGAAATGGGATTTGTTAACTTAACACCAATACAAGAAAAGACAATTCCATTATTATTAATGGGTAAGGACGTTATTGGAAATTCCCATACAGGAACTGGAAAAACCGCTGCTTTTGGTATTCCGTTATTAGAAATGATCGATTTCAACAGTGATGAAATCCAAGCCCTTATAATGACACCAACTAGAGAGTTGTCAGTTCAAATCAAACAAGAATTAACTAATATTTCCAAGTACATTGACAACTGTAGAATCGTCAATGTTTATGGTGGAGAAATAATCACAAGACAGTTTGCTCAACTAAGAAAAAAACCACAGATTATTATCGGAACCCCAGGTAGAATCATTGATCATCTAAAAAGAAAAACACTTGATTTTTCTAAGATCAAGTATCTTGTTTTAGATGAAGCGGATGAAATGCTAAAAATGGGTTTTATCGAAGATATCGAAACGATTTTTGAGTATACACCGGAAACAAGACAAACTTTAATGTTTTCTGCGACTATGCCTAAGAGAATTGTCGATTTAGCTAAGAAATACTTAGTAAGACCGGAAATTGTATCTTCAGTTGGCGAAGACTTAACTAATCAGGATATTTCGCAATATTATTACAAAGTCAAAAAAGAGAATAAGACAGAAGCGATTTATCGTCTGTTAAACATTTATCGACCAACCTTAGCTTTAATTTTCTGTAACACAAAATTACAAGTAGACAAGGTAACTGAAGAGTTGATTGATAGAAAAATCAATTGTGATAAGATTCATGGAGACTTACCTCAAACAACTAGATTAGATGTTCTAAATAAGTTCCATAATGGAATTATCGATGTTTTAGTTGCTACAGATGTGGCTGCTAGAGGATTAGATATCAAAAAAGTGGAAGCTGTATTTAACTATGATGTTCCTGAAAAAGCTGAGTATTATATCCACAGAATCGGTAGAACCGGAAGAATTGGTAACATCGGTTACTCCTTTACTTTAGTTTCAAAGGGTGAAGTGAGAAGAATAGCTGAGATTGAAAGATTATCAAACTCAAAAATCAAGAAACGCAACATCCCTACTTATGATAAAGTTTTAGATGTTAAAAGTTCTAAATTTGTTGAAGAAATCAAAACGATTATCAATAACGAATCTTTAGAAAATGAGTACTTGATTTTAAATCAGTTAATCAGTGAAAATTTGAAAGAAGACGAAATTATAGCAGCTTTATTAAAAAAACTAAACGCTCTAGAAGTTAACCATAATACAACAGAAGATATCAATGAAAGCTTCAATACTCAAGATACTTCAAGAAATAAAGACAGTCAAGTTAGATTCCATATCAACATCGGTAAGGATTCCAATTTAACTGTATCTGATGTTTTGGACTTTGTGACTTCAAATGTCAAAATCTCCGCAAGAGAGATTCAAGACATTGCAATCATGTCTACTTTCTCATTCTTCAGTGTTGATAAAAGCTACGGACCAGTTATTTTAAATAACTGCAAGTCGAAAAAACTTAAAGGAAAAAGAATTTTTATATCTGTGTCTAGAAAGAGCAGAAGATAGCATAATTCTTTCCCACTTATTGACTTTTCTGCTAGATAGATTATAATTAAGTAGAATTATTAAGGGGGATAAATTATGAAAAAGTTAGGTTTAATGGTTTGTACAAATTCATCCATAGATTATTTGGACTTTGATTTCGACGTTAAAGTTATTAGATCGATGGTGATTATGGGTGATAAAGAATTTGTAGATTACGAAGAGTTAACCGCTCAAGAGTTCTATGATATGCTAGATAAAAACCCAAATATCGTTCCAAGAACTTCCATGGCTTCAACAGGAACTATGCTTGAAGCCTATGAAAAATTACGCGATCAAGGATGCGATACAATTCTTTTTGTAACAATTTCATCGAAGATGAGCGGTATCTATGATAACGCAGTTATGGCTTCAAGGATGGTTGAAGGCGTTGATGTTAGAGTATTTGATTCTAAATCTGTAGGTTATATTGAAAGCAAAATGGTTTTCAAAGCTCATGAAGGCTATAAAGCTGGTAAATCAATCGATGAAATAATAAAAGATTTAGAATACATTCGTGACAATAACAAGATTTATTTCGCCGTCAATGACTTGAAATTCTTGATAAAAAATGGACGTTTATCAAACGCAGCTGGATTTATGGCAAATATGTTAAAAATTAAACCTTTACTTGAAATAGATAAATTCGGTGCTGTTGTAAGTATCGAAAAAATTAGAACTTTTGGTAAAGCTGTAGATAGAGTTATCGAAAAGTTTATGGAAGAAACAAACGGAATAGATGTGGAAGCATTTATAATTCATGCAAACAATCCGGAAACAGTCAAATACATCAGAGAAAAAGTTATGACACAACGCCCTGAATTAGGAGAAATTAAAGATTATCTTCTAACTCCAGCAGTTGGAGCTCATTCTGGACCTGGTGCAATCACAATAGGATATATTAAAAAATAGAGGTAGTTATGATTAACAGCGATGTTATTCGAGGTCATATCGAGACTATAATTCTTAAATTATTGATTGAGAAAGATATGTACGGTTATGAGCTCGTTAGCGTGATTAAAGACAGAACGAATAACTTGTTTTTAATTAAAGAAGCAACTCTTTACGCCGTCTTACAAAGACTGGAGAAAAAAGAGTTGATTTCTTCATATTTAGGTGAGAAAACGTTTGGTGGTAAACGCCGCTATTATAAAGTAACTGCTTTAGGGAAAGCCTATTTTAAAGAAATGCTAGAAGAATGGAACATGTTAAGAAATATAATGTTTAATATGTTAGGAGACGCAAATGAATAAAATCAAAGCTTTTGTCAGCAAACTGTTAAAGGGTTACTTGAACGATCAAGACAAAAAAGAACTGATAGAAATTTTAACGCTTAGTCTCGAAGAAAAAGTTGATGATTTGGTGGAAGGCGGTACGCCTCTTGAAGAAGCTATCGATAAATCGATTAGTGAGTTCGGGGGAGTGGAAGACGTTCTTGAAGTTTACCCGGAATTAAATAAAAAACAACAATTGATTAGAAAAAGAAAACATCAATTCTTGTTTTCTTTATGGGGTTATTTGATTATCAGCGGTCTAGCGATATTTATTAACTTTACATTCATTCAATTTTTTGCTAATATATTATGGTTCATTGCCATTTTAATCGTTTTATTATTCTGGCCAATCACAATGCTATTTAGATACTTATCAATTAAGAAGTAAAGGATTTGAGATTTTGAAAATACGTAAACTAGTTTTTATTGCTATCATGATATCCATCAGTGTGGTATTGTCGATTGTCGAAACCGCAATCTCAGGAATAATTTTTATTGTTCCCGGAGTTAAATTAGGATTAGCAAATGTCGTAACTTTAATTATATTAATGACTCATGGAGAAAAGGAAGCTTTCTTAGTTGTATTCACGAGAATACTGATTGTAGCTTTAACTTATAGCGGTCTTTTCAGCAACTCGTTCTGGATTAGTATTTCAGGTGGGATGTTAGCGATTATTGCGATGATTTTAATCAAAAAAACAAAATTATCGCTATATAGTATTTC
>JAVEQW010000089.1:0-4380 GCA_034007385.1 Candidatus Izemoplasmatales bacterium | reverse complement strand
CGATTTCAGGAGTTACTTGCGTACCACCGGCAACGATAATTAACTTATCTCTAACACCTTTTTCTACAGCGTACTCATGAGTCTTTTTCATGTTTTTATAATGTACGTCGTCATGAGAGATAATTGTAGACATTAAAATAGCATCGGCATTAGCTTCAATAGCAGCATCGACTAATTTAGTGATCGGTACAGATGTACCCAAATAAATACAGTTAATTCCATATTTTTCAATTCCACCATGCTTGATATCGATGATTTCTCTTAAACCTACTGAATGTTCATCTTCTCCAACGGTTCCTGCGATTATAGTCATTGGATGTTCATTGATATAATCACGAATTTCAGCGTCGCTTAATAAATCAGGTTCTTTAGGCAAAGTTAACTTAGTCAAATCGATTTCGATGTCAACGCGACCCTTAACTTGGATTCTTGTAGCTTCAGCATCTTGAAGCACTTCTTTATGGATAACTTCAGCATCTAAAAGATTCATATGTTTAGCTATTTCTAAAGCTGCTGCTTCAGCATATCTAATTGATGTAGGTAAGGTAACGTCAACTACTAAAACTCCATCTCCAGCCCATTCAACTTCTGGTTTTATAATATTAGAGTTCAAGTATTTCTTTGTTGTTTCCAATCTAACATAAACGTTATCTTCTTCATCAAGTTCATCAATATACTGGATTTTTGAACGGTCTTCAAATGTTGATCCATTAATTAACTTTGAAGGACATTCATCAACCTTCAATCCATATTGTTGAATATTATTATATCCGAAATGAGCTGTGACCGGAGCGAAATAGTCTTCATCTCTCTCATAAACTGTATTAGCTCCTATACCACCATTAATTTTCCTTGAAATACCATCGTAGTTTCTCTCAGGATAAATACCTGAATCGATAAAGAAACCATCTTCAACAGCTTGGAAATATCCTCCAGAAGCTAGTAATTCTTCAAAGAAAAGAATTGATCTTTCTTTTAACTCCCTTACCTTTTCCGGTAAGTAACCTTCATCTTTAAGTTCAACCATTTCAAGCAGTCCATCCATGCCGATAAGAGCTTGTTTTGCAGTATCGCAAGCTTCCACATTATACATATGCCAAGGAACATTTCTACCTTCGTCTGGAGTTATCGTCGATTGAATATCAGCCGAGGTTAACTTTGAAATCATCATATTCAATACATGAGTTACAGTAGCTTCTCTAGTTGATGACTCCATATATTTGGTATTCATCTGTGCTCTCATCTTATAGTCGCTAAAGAAATCCCTTAAGGCTTTAGCATAAGGAAGATTAATTTTTAAGTCTGGTGCAGGAGCAGCAGTAGGAGGTACTGTTGAAAGAGCGATATTATCCTTCTTAATTCCAACTTTTTCGGAAAACAGACTGTTAATAGCATGTTGAACCATCAACTCCGGCATTACTTTCCAAGCCACCATTGCTGTTGCATTAGCATTATGTGCTCCATCTATTTGCAAGATATCAGCCCAAGCCATAATTTTTTTGCTTTCAGCCGCATCCACAAAAGACCTAACCATATTAATATTTCGATATAGTACGTTATATTGAGGATCTTGATGAGCACCGTTTACGCCTTCTTCGGCAAACATTACTGCGATATCAGGACCAGCCACACCACTTACATAAGAATGATAATTAATTGGTCTGCCCACTTCGTCCTCAATTATATCTAAAGCTTTTCTTTGTGCTCTCACTTGTTTTCTAGTGATTGGTACTCCACCAACTCCTTGAGGGGTACCTTCAATTAAACCATCAAAATGAGATTGACCAGCAGTCCTAATAACCATTAAATGATCAGCACCGTGCCAAGCTGCCATTCTCATTCTTCTAATATCGTCTTCAAATCTACCACTAGCAATTTCTGAAGTAATGACTTGAATAGGTTGAGGATCGATATTACCAAAATATTTAGCTGCCGGTAAAGGCGTAGAGTTCTTAAGTGGTTTAGAAGCGTCTTTATAAACGTTACCTGCCATCTCTAAGTTTTCTACAGGTTCTCTCCAAGACCAGCCTCTACGTCTAGGTTCATATTTGTCTAAGTCTTTTAGAATCTCTAATACATCTAATTTTTGATTCTTATTCATGCTTATTCACCTCAAAACTCTTCTTGACCTTATCAAAGCCTTTATCATTGATTAGCATCATTCCAGCTTCTCTAATCTCAAGATTTTCTAGTTTTGCTAATCGGTAAACAACATGACCAGCACCTTTTGCAATCAAACCGTGATTAATAACCTTTTCAACAAGATCTTTAGCTTCTAAACTAGAGAACCCCATTCTAAGCAAAACACTTCTTTCAATAGCTGGAGAAGTGTTTTTATATGCTAAATCGACCAAAGGTTTTACTGCTTGTTCAGCTAAATGCCAAAAGCGTTCCTTCAATTCTTGATCAGACAAGTCTTTTAAATGTTCTCTTCTTTTTAAGTAATCATCTTCACGCACTTTCTTAGTGTTCATCTTATGTCCTCCAATTCAATATTGTATTTTTTACTCTCGTTAATGACATATTCAATTGAAGTATTGGTCTCAATACTCAAGAACTCAATGTCATATTTTGAAAGTTTCTTAGATTTATAAAATTGATTTTGTAAGAATTTCTTCCTGATAACATTCAAGTCAATATCAACCGCTTTTATTAAATCCACAGATTTAGGTAAAACAATCGATTTGCCAGGTATCTCATCTTTAGGATCGCCAAAATAAATACAAATACCGTTATCTCTTGCAAATGCTAATTGGGCTTGATGATGCTTGCCTGCTGAGGTGTATTCGGTTTCTTGAACGATGATTATTTGATCTTCTTTCATCTCTTTAGCTATCGAAAAAGCAGCCGCTAATGAAGTGTTTCCTGCTGGACCTCTTTCGATTCCTTCTAAAACTGAAAGAGCTTCAGTCATAAAGAATACTTCACCTTGAGTCACTGTTACATAACGATCGATATATCTTAAAGGCCTAGCTGCAGAACGTGGTACATCACTGCGATCAGGATTCATAATAAAAGGCAAGCCAAATCCGGTATGGCCGGTTGTAAATGACTTTTTATTAAAATCCTCATCATCCGCCATGTGTAGACCATAAAGATTTACACTAGCTCCGACAATCTCTACATTCTTGTCAGTAGTTTTCTTTATACCTCTAGCTGTACCGGTAAGGTTACCACCGCCAGCATTTGTGCACACGACAACATCAGGTGTTTTGCCGGTTAATCTTATTGAGTCTAAAATCAATTCTTGACCTAAGGTTTCAATTCCCATTATCCCATAAGGGGTATATAAAGAAGCGTTAAAGTAACCAGTTTCTTCCAACAACAATAAAAATTTATAGAATAGTTCTGGTCCAACACTTAACTGAACGACTTCAGCTCCATAAGCTTCACAAGCTCTTGCTTTTTCAATGATCTCCGGTTGACCTATGCCCTTAGAATCATAACATTCTTGAACAATAATACATTTCAAACCATACTTAGCAGCTTGAGAAGCAACAGCTGCTCCATAATTCCCGCTAGTAGCTGCAATAACACCTTTAAAACCAAGCTTTTTAGCTTGATAACAAGAAACACTGGCCCTTCTTGCTTTAAAGCTTCCAGAATCATTTAAAGCCTCATCTTTAATAAATATTCTTGCGCCATATCCTGGCTTTGATACTTTTCTTACCAGATTGGTAATATTCCTACATTCTTTTAAAGGGGTGTTTCCAACTCCATTACTATTTTGAACTTGTTTGATTTTTTCTAAAGTAAAACTACCCTCACTTAAAAGACCCTCGTAATCAAATGATAAATTATCTTTTTCATAATTACTAAAGTCAATCCCCACAGACTTACGCATAATTTCATTTTTTCTTGCCATTACGCTTTCATAAGAGTTATTCATAGTAATCACCTCCGAAAAGAGCTGACTTAACAATATGGTCTATCTCTTGAATTTCTGGCATGTATTTACCATAGTTATGAAGATAACTTGGATTGACTTCAATTAACTCGCCGGTTTCAGTTCTACCGGTAACAGTTTTGATCTCAACCAGTTCATTCATTTCACTATCATTAAGTAAAGTTCCCTTAACCCAAAGAAGAAGCGGTACCTTTTTGGTCGCTTCTGGCAAATTATTTGCTCTTTGTTCTGGATTAAGGATAATTTTCTTGATTTGTACCCAACTACCTTTTTTTATCAAGTAAATCAGTCCTTTCTAATCAAGTTTCTTACATCTCCCATAATGCTTCGAGGAACAGGAAGGTCAATCATTGTTACTAAACCAGCTTTTGCATTGATTACATGAGGTATCATGTTAACACAAATAGCGATTGTACCGATTCCACCTTCTACTTCCGGAGAATTACTCAAGTTAATTTCTGGTTTTCCCAAAA
>JAVEQW010000088.1:0-4433 GCA_034007385.1 Candidatus Izemoplasmatales bacterium | reverse complement strand
ATTTTTACATATTCGTTCATTTTTTAAATCCTCCTTTTGAATTCATTATATCACTACCAAAAAAATAAATAAACAAAGATACACGATTTTATTCTAAAGTTCTATCAATAGCTTCAGCAACTTTTCTGCATTTTGAAATTAAGTTTTTAAACTTTTCTGGTTTTAAAGATTGTTGACCATCACTCAAAGCGGTCTCTGGAGTTTGATGTACTTCAACGATTAAACCATCAGCTCCAGCCGCAATTGAAGCAAGCGATAACGATTCGATATATTCCCATCTTCCAGCCGCGTGAGATGGATCAACTATTATTGGTAAATGAGATAATTTTTTAATAACAGGAATTGATGACAAATCTAGAGTATTACGAGTAGAAGACTCAAAAGTTCTTATACCTCTCTCGCATAAAATCACATTTGTATTTCCACCGGCTAAAATATACTCAGCTGACATTAACCACTCTTCTATTGTATTTGCTATGCCTCTTTTTAGAAGTATGGGTTTGTTTAATTTACCCAGTTCTTTCAATAAAGCAAAGTTTTGCATATTACGAGCGCCAACTTGAATTAAATCAACGTTTTTTACAAACAAGTCGATATCATCAATACTCATAATTTCACTTACAACAGGGATTTTATACTTGTTTTTAGCTCTATTTAAAATCTCCAAACCTTCCTGTTCTAGACCTTGGAAGGAATAAGGACTTGTTCTCGGTTTATAAGCTCCACCACGTAAAATTTTAGCCCCTGCTTCAATTACCAAAGGTGTTATTTCTTCAATTTGTTGATTAGATTCAACTGCACAAGGACCTCCAATAACAACAACATTTTTACTACCGATTTTAATTCCCGCTACATCAACAACTGTATCTTCAGGTTTAAATTTTCTATTTACTTTTTTAAAGGCTTCTTGAACTCTTAATACTGTATCTACATACTCATAAGCGTACAAACTGTTAGGATCGATTGTTGTTGTATCACCAATAACTCCGATAATGGTAGTTGATTTACCAAAACTTTCGTGAATTTCAAAGCCCTTTTTTATTAAGTGTTGTTCTAATTCGTTAATTTGATCTTTTGTAACATTATTTTTTAATTTTATTATCATATTTAAACCTCTTCATTCAAGTATTTAATTGCTTCAATGTAGCTATCAAAACCTTTGCCATAAAATTGCTTTTGACAAGCAGGTTTTATTACAGAAATTTTTCTAAAATCCTCACGATTATATATATCTGATAAGTGAACTTCAATTGATTTTAATTTTGTCGATAATAAACAATCATATATAGCATAAGAATAATGAGTTAATGCGCCTGGATTTATAATTAGTCCTTCAAAATCAAGATATTTAGATTGAATAATATCAATAATTTCTCCCTCGTGATTTGATTGATATATTTCAAGGTAATGATTATGATTTCTTGCATAATCGAGTAAATAACTTACTAAATCATCGTAAGTTCTATTGCCATATATCTCTGGTTCTCTTTTACCCAAAAAATTTAGATTAGGACCATTAACGATTAAGATACGCATCGATTTTCTCCTTTATTTCATTAATATGATACACCGTATCATAATTAATATCAATTAATATGTCACACGCTTTTTTATACAAAGGAATTCTTTCTTCAGCCAACAACAAAATATCTTCATTCTTTTTGATAAGAGGTCTTCCTCTTATTTTCTTTTCCGCTATTTTTAAAGGATCTTTATTCAAATAAATGATTATACCGTTTTGTTTTAATCTTTCAATATTTTCCCAGACCTTAACTGTCCCGCCACCGGTTGAAACTATATGATTATGTTTTTTGTAAACTAATCTGACAATTTCACTTTCAAACATTCTAAACTCTGCTTCTGAGTATATTTGAAAATAATCGAAAATACTCATGTTTATAACGTTTTCTACTTCGATATCAGTATCGTACAACTTCTTGTTTAACAGACTTTCCAATAATTTGGAATACTTGCTTTTTCCACTCAAAGGGAGACCGACAAAAACGATATTATACATCTTTTTTAATAGTTTTTTATATACCTTATTACTAACATTTAAAGGGATATCGCTATTAAAAAATAACTCATGCGCTTTCTTAGCTTGCATAACTAGCATATATAATCCATTAATAGCTTTTATGTTATTTTTTTCGGCCTCAATCAAAAACTTTGTTCTTAGTGGGTTATATATTAAGTCAACTGCAACTTCTAAACTCTTAAAACTGTTTAATTCAAAGAGCAGTTTGTCATCATTGTTCGGATACATCCCAACAGGCGTGGTGTTGATTATAATCTGATAATTCATGTATTCTTTATAGTTATCGAAATAATCGTCAATTGTCGTTTTTTTATTTCTGCATAACCTAACAACTTTTCTTACTTTTAGTGTTTCTAAGGCTAAAACAACAGTGTTTGAGACTGAACCGTTTCCTAATATTATCACATCTTTGTTTTCTACATTTATATTGTTATATTTCAACGTTTCTATAAAACCATAGTAATCAGTGTTATAACCAAAGAGTTTTTTGCCCTTTACAACAACAGTGTTTACAGAGTTAGTTGCTTCTGCGACAGGATCTAGAATATCTATATACTTAACTATTTCACTTTTATATGGAATAGTCACGTTAAATCCAGATAGATGGTTAGATTTTAAGAAAGTCTCAAGATTATCAATGTTATATAACTCATAATTTTTATTTCCAAAAGCATTATGAATATCTTTTGAAAAACTATGGCTTAGATTTTTACCCAATAAACCAAACATTATTCAAACCAACTTTTCTTGTTATTAAAGATAAGCAAATCTAGTACCGCAAAATTAATAACAGAATTAACAACTTGTAAAACTCTTGTTACTATTTGTGGGTCATGTCTACCTTTAATTCCTAATTCAATGTTTTTCTTATTAATTAAATCTACCGACATTTGTTTTCTAGCTATTGAAGAAGTAGGTTTGACAGCTAATCTAATTATAACCGGTTGACCATTAGATAATCCTCCTAATATTCCTCCGTTATTGTTAGTTAAAAATTCAACTTTGTCCTCGTTGTAAACATATTGATCATTTGATTCAGAACCATTCATTCTGGCTAAATTAAAACCTTCACCGAATTCAATACCTTTAATTCCAGGAATCGAAAACAATAAGTTAGATAAATAACTCTCCATAGACAAAAATAACGGTTCACCTAATCCGATAGGCAAATTTATTATGGCCGATTCTATTGTCCCTCCAATTGAATCTCCAACATTCTTCGTTTTATCAATTAATTCTAACATTTTAACCTTGATATCTTGGTTAATTAATGGAAAGTTACATTTATTTAATTCAATTAAAAAATCCTTTTCCAAACTTAATCGATTGAATGAATTATCATAAATATTTTTAATACTTTCAATATGAGAACTGACGTAAATGTTTTTGTTTTCTAGTATTTGTTGACATATAGAACCAACAATAACCCACAAAACTGTTAGCCTTCCTGAAAAAATCCCTCCACCAGATTTGTCGTTAAAATTGTTATACTTAACATAAGCCGGATAGTCAGAATGTCCTGGTCTTGGTACATTATCCGTTAATTCATAATCGCTTTTATTAAAATCTTTATTTGGAATCAAGAATGTTAATGCAGCGCCAGTTGTATAACCGTTCTTATAACCTGATACAATTTCATAATTATCTTTCTCGATTCGCGTGGTACTAATTTTTCCGTCAGGTCTTCTTTTTTTAAGGTTAAACTCCAATAAATCAAGGTTTAGTTTAATCCCTGCAGGAATTTGATCCAAAATAACTCCTAAATATTTTCCGTGGGATTCTCCAAAAAAAGTTAATTTTATATTATTACCGATATTATTCATAAATATCAACTCCATCTATAGTTCTTCAACTTGTTTTTTTGTAATATAAGCTTCACCGATTTTATCCACTCTTACTATATTAATGCCACTAGATGTTGCTTTTTTATCTAACTTAATATAGTTTAACAATTCTTCTTTTGATGCTGAATCTTGATAAGGCAAATCGTATTTAATTAATACTGATTTCAGTTCGTCTTTTAAACTTTCATCGATCATAAGAAGCATGCCTAATGCTACCGCTTCTCCATGGAGATACTTACTATAATTATAATAAGCTTCATATGCATGACCAAAAGTATGCCCAAAGTTAAGCAAATGACGCTCAAATTTGTCAAACTCATCCTTTTCAACTAAATCTTTTTTTATCATCAAGGATTGATGGATATAATAATCTATATTACTTCTTATGTCTAAATTCTTCAAATCATTAAATAACGTCTTGGATTTAATCATCCCATACTTAATCATTTCCGCAACACCATTGTTAAAATGTCTTAATGGTAATGTGTTCAAGACTTGAGGGTCTATCAAAACCATAGTTGGTGGATATATAGAACCAACGCTATTTTTAG
>JAVEQW010000017.1:0-21687 GCA_034007385.1 Candidatus Izemoplasmatales bacterium | reverse complement strand
ATTTCACTGGAAATGTATTTTCTTGTACACTAAAAGGCGCAAAATAGCGCCTTTTTGATCGAAATATAATAAAAAGGACCTTAAGTCCTTAAAATCTTACTCGATTTTCATTTCTTTACAGGTCCTTCTTTTTACTTCATTTCTACAACTTCATGATTTTCATTAAGTATTTTTAAAGATAATTTAACTGAGTCAGTAATTGCTTGTTCGATGTTATCATCTTTCACTAAGAGAATTTCTTTTAGATAGCGATTATCGATATAAGCTTTCTTCGCCATGATTTTTGGTAATAACGAGAGATTAAGTCCTGATTCAATATTGTTTTGCTTAAGTTTTCTTTGTCTAAAGCTTAGTGATAGTTTAAAGATCCATTTAGGAATTGAGATGATTGGTTTTTTAGGTTTATCCATTGCTTTATGAATAATCTTTAGCATTCTTTTCCAAGTCAGGTTATAGTAACCTGTAGGAATCATTCTCGCACCCTTTGCTGTTTCAACGCTAGAAGCGATTACTTGGCCAACCTGGTTTACCGTAATCATTGCCGTTCCGCCTTTTGGGAAAAAGGTTGCTAGTGGCATCTTTTGAATCATTTCCACTAAGAAAACCCAAACTGGTTTTCTTCCCTCTTGAACACCGAAGATATATGGAAGTTCGAGGATAGTTACAGCGAAGTCTTTATCATAGAAGCTGAAGGCTTCATTAGTTTGATCAACTCGGGATTTGATATATGGATGATTTTCATATAAATAAAGGTTTTCCCATAAACGGTCTAGGTATGTGAAATAACTACCGCAGATAACCGCACTTTTTAGTTTCATTTCTTTAGCGATTTTTAATAATCTTTTTAAAGGGATGATATTTCTTTGATAGTAGAAATCGTAAATCGGTCCTGAATGTTCGATTCTTTCATCAACTCCAGCAGCAAAAACAAGCGATTCTTGGTTTCGCATATGTTTTCTTAATTCGTTATCGCTCATGGTTTCATAGTTTCCATAAACGATTTCAAGTTCAGCTGGGATATCAAGATTTTTAGGTACTTCCGGTAATGCTATGGCTTTAACTTGATGACCTCTTTTGATAAGTTCCTTAGCACCAGCAAGACCTAGTAATCCCGTACCGCCAATGATGATGACATTCATTTTTTTTGAGTCCTTTTCTAAACGATTTTTGTTACACTAATATATTAACTTTTATCAGACTAAAAGTCCAATGATTTTTCTTTTTAAGAGGTTATGAAAGTGTTTACTTTCAAATATCTGATGACCACTTAAAAAATAAACCATAAAAGTTTATTATTATAATAGAGAAACATTGTAGGGGAGTGTTTTATGAATAGGGAAGCTTTCAAAGATTTATATTTTCGTAATAATTTAATGAGCGAATTTGATGATGCTTGGAAGTTACTTGAAGATTTGAGCAAAATGTTTGGCGATTTGGATGACATTGATGAGGAAAGTTTAGATTTAGGGATTCAGTATCTAGTTAAAAACGATAAGAATACTATTGAAAATTTTATTGTTTTAATGCGATATTTCAAGGTTGTTAAAAGAAATGAACTTTATATTCATTTGACTAGGTATACCGGTATGTTGGATGTCGTTGATAATATTGTTAAGAGAATAAAGAATACAGTTAATGATGAGACTTATAAGGATATCATCAAAGGCTATAAAATGCCTAGACTCGGAATGAGTCCAAAGGAACTGCCAAAACGAATTGATGATTTGATGAAGCGTTTGGATGAACATTTAACTGATGATTTAGTTAAGTATGTTTTAACGGGTAATAATCATGATGTCAGTGAAAAGTCTCAATTACGAGAAAAGATTGAGTATGAAGCCGCAGTTGATTTCAAGACCTATTTAAAAGAAAGGCATGAAAGAAAGGTTAAGGAGTTAACTGAATGTTTGAATGAAGGCAAGGTTTGGTTTGAACAAACTATTACTGAAGAAGTTATCGAACATGTTAAAAGTAATCAAGAAGTTTTATCCGCTGTGTTAGAAAATGAGAAGTTGTATATAACTAAGATTCCTTATGATACAGTGAGTTATTTAGCCGCAACTGATGAAGTGACTAGGAAATATATGGGTTGTCATTGCCCTTTCGCAAGAGAAGCGATAAAGGAAGAAAAGAAGTTAGATGAAAGATTTTGTTATTGTTCTGCCGGTTTTGCGAAGTTTCCTTTTGAGGTTATCTTGGGACAAGACTTAAGGATTAGAACTTTAGAAACAATTTTAGGCGGATCTGACAAGTGTAGATTTGAGATAGATTTAAAAGGTGTTGATTATAAAAGAGAAAAAGTCGCTGAGTAGCGACTTTTTGTTTGAAATAAAATACTATATATCTAATATCATTAAAAATTGTTATTGAATCTTTTTAAGAATTCTTTTGTTCTTGGCAATTTTGGATTATTAAAGATTATATCAGGATTTCCTTCTTCATAAACAATACCTTCATTCATAAAGATTACTCTATCAGACAATTCTTTGGCAAAACTCATTTCATGTGTAACAATTAACATTGTAATACCCGTCTTAGCCAATGATTTCATCACGTCTAAAACTTCGCCAACCATCTCGGGATCTAGTGCTGATGTAGGTTCATCAAAAAGAATGATTTCTGGATTCATCATCAAAGCTCTAGCAATAGCCACACGTTGTTTTTGCCCACCAGATAAGTGTTTAGGCAATTTATTCGAAAAATCTTTCATGCCTACTGAATCGAGGGTTTGATAGGCTTTTTCAATTAAATCTTTTTTGTTTAGTTTAAGAACTTTTTGAGGTGCGAGAATTAAGTTTTCTAAGACATTAAAATTATCAAATAGGTTAAAACTCTGAAAAACCATCGTAACCTTGCTTCTTAGGTTTTGAATCAATTTGTTGGTTGCGTGGTAATCTGTATCTTTAAAAAGGATTTCTCCAGAAGTGGGGACTTCTAAATAATTGATACAGCGCAAAAGTGTTGATTTTCCACTACCAGAACTACCGATGATAGAGATTATTTCACCCTTTGAAACTTCAAGATTAACTCCTTTTAAAACCTCTTCAAGTCCATAGGATTTGTGGAGGTTTTTTATTTGTAGGATATTCATGTTTTACCTCCTTTAGTTAGAACTTGTTAGTTCTAGGGGTTTCATACCCATTCGTTTTTCTATTAGTTTTAGAATCGAAGTAATAGAGTAAGTAAGAATCAAATAGATTAAAGCAACTATCGCGTAGGCTTCAAGTTGACGGTAATGGAGTGATGTGATTTTCTTGGTTTGATTGAAAAGTTCAAAAATTCCAATTACAGATAGAACAGCGGTATCTTTTATATTAATGACAAACTCATTGCCTATAGCAGGCATTGAATTTTTGATTGCTTGGGGAAAGATGACAAAAATAAATGTTTGAGAGTAACTCAAACCTAAGGCTAGTGAACCTTCAGTCTGTCCTTTATCAATGGTATTGACACTACCTCTGATGATTTCAGCGATATAAGCAGCTGTATTAAGAGATACGACAAACAAACCGCAGAGCAGAGCATTGCCGAAAAGACCAAATCCATACCAGAAGAAGGAAGCTTGAACAATCATCGGTGTTCCTCTAAAGATTGTTATATATGTAGAGCTTAATTTGTTAAAGAATATTTTTAAAAATCGACCTAAGGCCTTATCTTGAGGGGTAGGTGCGATGATTTTTGCGGTCGCAAGGAAAAGCGCCAGAATAAAGCCTAATACAGTTCCAATTAAAGAGATTAAAAGTGTGAGACCTGCACCTTCAAGAAACATTTTACCGTATCTCACCAAGGTGTATAAAGCACCGCCTAAAAAATCGTCGGGAATAACTGGAGTTATAAAACCTTGATAGTTATATGTGAAACTTTTTTCAAGATAATTGAAGGTTGCTTGAATGACAAACTCTTGTTCGCCTTTAATGATATTTGGCAGGTTTAAAACTGTTACTTTAAGAACTTCTTTTTCGATTGTTGAGGTTCCTTGTCTTAAATTTATAATTTCTGTTTCTTGAGATAAAGCAAGGTATTCACTATCTATCACATAAGAAATACTAACGCCAAAATATTCTACGGGTAAGTAGAAGTCAGCTGTTAGTTTATTAAGTTTATCTTGAGTTAAAGTTTGATAGTTAAAAGAGCTATAAAACTTTACGTTTTCAATAGCGTCATTTAAGGTTTCATTCTCAGTTGTAGCGTTATTTATGTATTCAGCGTTTGTCTTTGGAAAGATCACTATGATAATTCCAAAGACTAGGGTAAAGAGTATTACTTTTTTAAAAACTTTTCTCATTATGGTTGTCTTGTGATGGCTTCAGCCATTAAGGCTTCTCTTTCTTCAATAGTAAGGTTTGCTAGGATTGCGTTGATTGAATTAAGCAAATCAGTTTCACCTTGGCGAAGTGCTATAGCTACTGCAGAGTCTTCATAGGAAATATCAAAACCATTGCCTTCAGTAAATTCGATAAAGGTTAATTCTGGGTTAGATTCAACAACTGCTTGAGCCACTGGAAGTTCTAGGATTGTTAAGTCGTAAGTGCCTTCTTTGATGGCGGTGATGATTGTTGGAACGTCTCCTAATGGGTTTTCATGGTTAGCACCAGTTAGTTGAACTACTAGATCGTCATAGATGGTTCCAAGTTGAGCAACTACATCAGCACCTGAAAAATCAAGAATAGAAGTAGAGCCGTTATATACTGAGTCAGTTCTTAATACTACTACGTGAGTTGATTGATAGTATTCGTTGGTAAAAGCCACAGTTAGAGCTCTTTCGGCTGTCGGACTCATACCAGCGATAATAAGATCGATTTCTTCACTTGTTACAAGTGAAGGAATTAAACCTTCCCATTCAACAGCTTTAATCACTAAATTCATGTTCAATTCTTCGGCGATTAATTTAGCTATCATTACGTCATAACCGTCTGCGTAGTTATTAGTGCCATCGATTGGTACAGCACCTTCATAAGCACCGCTAGCGTCAATTGTCCAGTTGAAAGGAGCGTAAGCAGCTTCCATTCCGACTACCAGTGTCTCTCTTTGTTCTGTTGTTTCTTGAGTAGTGGTATTGCCATTACAAGCGATGAATAAACTACCAAAGATTAAAATTGTAAAACTTAAAATAAATCTTTTCATTTTCTTTTCCTCCTGAAATATTTTTTGCGACAAAAAAAAGCGTCCATCAAGACGCTTTAAAAATAATTAGAAGAAATTATTAATATTTAGCGCCTCTATTCTTTTTAAAGAACAGGAGTGTTATAAGTATTCCTTATAACCCCATGTAAATGATATGTCTATCTTCTACATTCGGCGATGGTTGCCTTTTGCTTGTTTCTTAGTCTACCGACTCCACAAGTTACTCATCTGCATCGCTACCTCTAAAGTTTGATGAAGTTTTTTTGTTGCTTGGCTTATTATAATTTAATATTTTTTATATGTCAAAGAAAAACTTCATGTAAGTGTTTTCAAACATTTAAAATTATTATGTTTTAAACAGTGCTTTTATGATACAATCTATTTAATGAGGAGAAGATTAACATTATGAAAATAAAAGAGGGCTATGTTTTAAAAGTGATCGCTGGGCAAAACATTGTTGTTCCTATTGGTGAAGAGGGAGTTAATTTCAAAGGTATAATAAGTTTAAATAGTACTGGTAAATTGTTATTTGAAAACCTTCAAAAGGGAGCTTCAGAGAATGAATTGGTTGATTTGATATTTGATAATTATGATATTGAGAAAGATGAAGCAAGATTAGATGTAAAAGATTTTTTAGCTGTTCTAAAAGAAAAGAAGTTATTACAAGACTAAAGAGAGAAATCTCTTTTTTTTATTTTCTTTAGTTGCATTGTAGATATCAGTGGTATTTGATAAAATATAGATTAGTAGATTTATTATTTAGTTAGACTTAGGGGTAAAATAAATATGAAGAAATATGCAATATTTACACTTATAGTTATATTTACATTTTTGTTTGTGGCTTGTAATAAGACTAGTACTAATCCTTCAACTACAGATTCTTCTGCAGAAACCATGATTACGACTAATCCGGTAGTTACGACAGAAACTACAACCAATATTGATCTTGCAGAGTATGAATTAAGAAGCGGTCTTTTTAGCTTTAGAGATGAAAGAGAAGATTTTAAAAATATCTATCTCGAAGCAATGGATGATTATCTCTTTGAAAATCTTTATGGGGGAGTACCTTTATATAGCGAATATATTAACGGCTTTTTATATTCTGATCGAGTAAATTTGCCTTTGAATGAGTTCGATAGCGAACTAATGTATGGTGAAGAGTTCGGTAGTTTAAAGACTGATGACAGTTATCATATCATGTACGATGGTGATTATGGTAACGAGGGTGAATATACACTTAGAATGCAGGTGAATTCATTTGGAATTATCAAATCTTTAAACAATCAAACAGTCAGTGGCAGTAGAGACTTTTATAAACTTATCAATATGAGCGGATATGAAAGAGAAGTTATTGAAGGTAATGCTGTTGAGGTTGATGGATTACTTGATGGAGAACCAGTACCTTCAAATTTAAATCCGGAAATGACTAATGTTTTAACGGCTTATACTTGGAAGTTTGAAGTTAAAGAAGGATTAACTTGGTTTTATCATCCTGATATGGATATTTCTTCACTTGATGAGGGACATGAAATATTAGACGCAAATGATTTTGTTGAGAGTTATAAATTAGCTTTAAAATTAGATAATCGCTTGGGAAGATTATTAGAGGATTTAAAGATTATCAATGCAGATAATTATATAGTGAACCCAACAGAAGTTACTTGGGAAACAGTGGGTATTGACTTAATTGATGATTTTACCTTCTCTATTACTTTTGATGAATGTTATTCTTTGAATGAAGTAAAAGATATCTTTAGAAATCCGATGGTTTCACCTCTAAATATCGAATTATATGATTATTTAGAAGGTGATTATGGAACTAGTCCTGAAAAGGTAGCTTACAGTGGAAATTACTATGTTGATACTATGTACATTGGCGATTTTTATAGTTTAAAAAGAGTACCATCTAGAAATGGTGTTTATGATGGTTATGAAATCTATACCAATACAAATACAGCTGAAACTCATGAACTTTATGAACAAGAAAAATTAGATATCATTTATACTATATATGATTATGATGACAGTGCGGATAATTATCCAGATTTCACTTATATGCTAGATCACAAATATAAGCTTGATTATGCTATTGGCTTTAACGCTTTTTTAACTGATGAATTATATCAGGAACAATACCCTTCAAGCGGCTTTGAAATTGAACCAATAGTTAGTAATCTGTATTTCAGGAAAGCTCTTTATACAGCGATAAATCGTGAAGATTTAGTAGGTTTAATTGGTGGATATAACGAGCCTAAAACCAGCTATAATAATGAAGATGTCTTAGATGGACTAAGTGATACTTATGGGTTTAATGTTGAATTGGCAAGACAATATTTTCACTTAGCATTACTTGAGATGGGTGATGATTATGATGAAGGAGAAAAAATTGTTCTAGAGGTTTGGGATGAATTAAAGATATTTGACTTATTAGAAACTGAGTTAGAAGAAATCCTTTACGATGAGGAGTTGGATATTGGAATCGATTTGGTTATGATTAACCCTTACGATTATAATGATGTTATCAATAAACATTTTGCGTTTGTTAACAATTGGTTATTGAATAAGCTGATTAATCTTCAATATGACCTTATTTTTGCCGGTATTGATTTTGAAAATATTGGTGGTATTGGTAATCATCTATTCTTGTTTAATGGTTTTCCTTTTGATAAAGTAGAAGTTCCTGTTCAGTATGATGTATTTAGATTTAATGAGAATAGTGAGTTGGTTGCTTCCTTGTCAATCAAAGAAGCCTGGTCTTTTAGAGCGCTTAGTTTAATCTTGGAAAGTCCGAGACGAAGTCTAATTATTGATGGAAAGCTGAATGAAGAAATGATGGTTAAGGTTACCCAGATAACTCCTTTCAGCATCCAGTTGGATATTAATGGATTAAGCTCTGAATATATCGAAAATCTTTCCTTGGAACTCATGTTTCCATATATAGGCTTTGAAAGATGGGATGATTTAGAATATACAAGTTTAGAGAATGGAATAGTTACTTTTAATGGCTTATTGCCTAGCTATTATGCTATCGATATCAGTTATAAAATAATTTATGAAGATGATTATGACGAGTTTTCTAATTTTCAAGCAGCGATTAGGATTCCATATATAATGAACCCTAGTTTTATTGAGAATGTTTTGGTTAATGGCGATACAGCTGAGATTTATCTTTATACGATTGATAGGGATAGGGTTTTTGAAGAAGGTTCGATTGTGGTATATCAAGGTGGTTTTAGAGAAGAAAACATTATTGAATGTTCTATCGAGTATATTGGCGATATGGCAATAATAACGGGTCTATTGAGTGAAACAACCTATTATTTTACCTTTATGACAGATGATGATTTTAGTGAGTATGCTGAAGAAGATATCAATCTGGTTTTAAAGAGTTTTATAATTACATAAAATGAATGTGAGAGAGTTTACTCTCACATTTTTTGTTATTAAAAGTTTTAAGATAAGATATCTATGATATAATGATTAAAGAGGATTTACATGGAGAGTTATGATGAATTATAAAGCAGAATTAAGCCTTTTAAAGGATAACATTAAAGAAATTTATGATCGAGCAATGCAAGAAGTGATTAGCTCAAGTTTTAAGGGCGAACAAGATATAGTCACAAGTACCGATCTTTTCATCGAAAAAGAGTTGGTTAAGACTATTCAATCTAAGTTCATAGATGATTTCTTTTTAACTGAAGAGTACTATAATTTAGCTGAGTTAAAAAATAGGACTTGGATTATTGATCCGATTGATGGAACTAGTAATTATGCAAGTGGATTAAGTGAATATGTTGTGCAAATAGCTTTTTATGATGAAGGTGATATTCAATTGTCTTATATCTATTATCCTGGTCAAAGAAAAGAGTATTATGCGATAAAGGGTTTTGGGGCTTATTTAGATGGAGTAAGATATTTTATTAATGATAGAAAAGAAACTACTTTTATGATTAGTATGGTTGGTATTACCCATAAAACTAAAGATAAATACTATTATATGAAAATATTAGATATGGCTATTAAGAATAAATATAAGATGAGAATGTTAGGATCGATTGGGTTGGAGCTAGCCTTAATGAGTAATGGTATTTTTGATTTGTTTTATTCAAATGTCACTAACATTTGGGATCTTTATCCAGGAATTTTGTTATTGAGAGAAGCTGGAGCTATTTTGGTTAATGAAAAGGGTAATGTATACAGTTTAGGCGATTTGAATCTTTTTGTTTGTAAGAACAAAGAAATTTTAAATAAATTAAAAACTTTAATTTTAATTTAAAGAAAGGATAGGAGATTTAGCGATGAAAATTAAATAATTGACCTGCTGAACTAATATAGCTTTGGTGGGTAGATAAATTTTAAAAAAATACCACTAAAGGAGAGTAATATGTTAAGTGTTAGTAATTTGACGGTTAAAAACGCCATTTTTGATAATGAAATAATAAAAGATCTTAGTTTCACGGTAAATGAAGGCGATAAGATTGCCCTTATCGGTGGCGAGGGGATGGGGAAATCTACGCTTTTAAAGTTGATATCTGGAAAAGTTTTAGATTATGTTAGTTATCAAGGGGAAATTATTTTTAGTTCTAAAGTTTACTATTTGGAACAAAATATCAGTTATTTATGGAATTTAAATAAGGTTTATGATTATTTATATAAAGATTCCTTGTTTTTGAATGAAATGATTTATAATGCAAAACTGTTGTTTGCGGAAATGAACTTAGATTATAATAAACTTTTAGAAAGAAAGATTGAAACTTTATCAGGAGGCGAGAAAGTAAAAATTTCTTTAATAAAAGCAATTATTAACAAACCGGATATTCTTTTATTAGATGAACCTTCTAATGATTTAGATTTTGAAACGATTATGTTTTTAGAGGGTTTTTTAGTTAATTTCGATAGAGGAGTGGTTTTTATTTCCCATGATCAAAGATTGATTGAGAATGTAGCCAATGGTATTATTCATCTTCAGCACGTACATAAGCAGATGAAGGCTAAGTCATATTTTTATCGAAGTGGATATTTGGAGTATAAGGATAGATATTTTCGTAAAATTAATTCGGATCTACAAATAGCGAGAAAACAAAGATCTGATTATCAAGAAAAAATGAAGAAGTTTAGGCAAATTTATCAAAAGGTTGAGTACCAACAAAACCAAGCGGTGAGAGACCCGGAACTTGCTAGATTATTAAAGAAAAAGATTCATTCTTTGAAAAGTCAAGAAAAACGGTTTGAAAAAGAAAAGCGGAATTGGGTTGAGATTCCTGAAGTTGAAGAACCGATGAATGTTTTCTTTGATGAATTAAAGCGAGTTAATTTAAATAAGATAATTTTAGCTGTTGATATTGATAATTTTATATTAAAGAATAATAAAGTGATAAAAAAGATATCATTAGAAATGAAAGCTAATGAGAAGGCTGTTATTTATGGAAAGAATGGTGTAGGAAAAACCACTTTTATTCAAAAAGTGATTGATATATTGAAAGAAAAGAATATTAATTATGGATATATTCCTCAGAATTATCTAGAGGTTTTAGATAAAGACGAGACAGTGGTTAGGTTTTTACTTTATAGGCAGGATAAGTATTTAGAATTCAGATTAAGACAGATTTTAGGACAATTGGGTTTTAAACGTGAAGAAATGGATAAGCCGATTGAGTATATTTCTGAAGGACAAAAGTTGAAGGTTTTATTATTGTTGATAGTATCTAAAGATGCAGATATCTTAATTTTAGATGAACCTACAAGAAATATTTCTCCGATTAATCAAGATGAGATTTATGATTTGTTTTTGAGTTTTAAAGGTGCTATATTAGGTATAACTCATGATAGGGAGTTTATTGAAGCGGTTTTTGATAATATTTATGAGTTGTGTGAAGACGGTTTAATTAAAAAGTAAAGAGAGGGCGATTTTAATGGCTTTGGATAAGAATGAATTAAAGATTATAAAAGCATTTCAAAAGGGTGAGATTACTGAGTATTATGTTTATCGTAATATCGCTAAGAAAGAAAAAGATGAGAAGAATAAAGAGATTTTATTAACAATCGCTAAAGATGAAATGCGTCATTATAAGATATGGGAGAATATAAGCGATATTAAAGTTAAAGAGAGTAAGTTATTAATTTTTATCTATAAGATTATGACTTTAATTTTCGGTTATACCTTTACTTTAAGGGTAATGGAAATGGGCGAAGAGAAGGCTCAAAAAGCATATTTAAGATTAAAGGGATATGAGGACGTTATTGACCAGATTACTAAAGAAGAAGAGGAACATGAACAAAAACTACTAGATATGTTAGATGAGGAAAGACTTAATTATGTTGGCTCGATGGTATTGGGTTTGAATGATGCTTTGGTAGAGTTGAGCGGTACTTTAGCAGGGTTGACTTTTGCTTTTCAAAATACAACGCTGATTAGTTTAAGTGGGCTCATTACTGGTATTGCCGCAAGTTTAAGTATGGCTGCGAGTGAATATTTGTCATCTAAAGCCGATAATCAACCTAACGCTTTAAAGAGTTCAGTATATACCGGTAGTGCTTATATTGTGACAGTTATTTTATTGGTGTTACCATATCTGTTGATTCATAATCCGTTTGTGGCTTTAGGAATCATGATAGGGACAGTTATCTTTATTATTTTCTTCTTTAATCTTTATATTTCCGTTGCGAAAAATATTGGTTTTAAGAAAAGATTTTTACAGATGGCAGCGATTAGTTTAGGTGTTGCCGGATTGAGTTTTGTTATTGGAATTGGAATTGATCGACTTTTAGGTGTTACAATTTAAATGCTTAAGCACTTCTTTTAAAGGGAAGTGCTTATTTTTTATTGTTAAATATATAAATTAAGTTTATAGTTTTTATAGATGCAACATATAACTTTGAGGATAAGATGAAACAGACGACAATTTATTATTTAACAAGGATTATTATGGGTTTAAGTTTTCATATGCTATTTACTGCAGCTGGATTATATAGAATTGATGTGGCTAGTTTAGAAGTTTACGAACTTATTTTGATTGGTTCAGCTATGGAAATTTCAATCTTTATCTTTGAAGTTCCAACAGGTATAGTAGCGGATTTGAAATCAAGAAAGTTAAGCGTCATTATCGGTTTATTTGTGATGAGTATTGGGATATTTATTGAGGGATTAACAATTGTGTTCTTATTGATATTCTTAGCTCAGTTTATCTGGGGTTTCGGTTATACTTTTATCAGTGGTGCTTTAGATGCTTGGATTAGCGATGAGATTAAGAATGAAAACATCGAAAAGGTGATGATTGGTTCTACCCAAGCTTATCAACTAGCGAGTGTTTTAGGAATAATCTTAGCGGCCGTTATTGGTCTGAAAGATATTAGAATTGCACTTTTTGTATCTGGTGGATTAAGTTTATTCTTAGCCGTTTTCTTAATTTTTTTCATGAAAGAAACCAGAGAAAGAGAAGTAATTATTAAGGGTCATTTTTATAAGAAATATTATCAGCAATTAATTGATGGGTTTTCCCATATTAAGAAACATCGAGTTTTAAGAATCATGTTCTTCATTATGCTTTTTTATGGGCTTTATAGTGAAGGGATTGATAGAAGTTATGAAATTTATATTTTGGATGGTTTAGATTTTAGAAATGTTTTTAACATAGCACCAATTTGGATTTTAGCGATTGTTAATGCAGTTGTTGCAGTATTTAGTTACATAATGCTTAATATCGTTAAGAAGTATTTGAAGAAGGGGCATCATATTTATATTTGGGCTTTCAATTTTACTTTGATGATGATTATTGGCATATTGGGTTTTGCGTATTTGCCTAATATTTATTTTGCTTTATTTGGTTTTATTTTCTTCTCAATTTCAAGAGGAGGAACTTACCCTTTGTTAAATGCAATTTTGATTAAGAATACTCCATCCAACGTTAAAGCTACTGTGTTGTCAAGCTTTGGACAACTAGATGCGATAGGACAATTGCTATCAGGTGGATTGATGGTTTTATTGGCTATCTGGTTTGAAGTGAAAGAAATGTATTTGGTCACAGCATTACTTTTAATGGTTCCAGTGATATTGTTTACCAGGTTAAAGAATAATCATATTAAAGATGCTAAATTCTTGGAAGTGAACGGATAAAACTCTTAAGAAGTAAAGGATGATTTAGATGAAGACAGTTAAGATTAAAGTAGCTGAAATTGTAATTGAATATACTTATAATTTTGATGATTATTTTAAAAGCAATATTGAACAGTATGAAGTTTTATTAGAAGAAGCAAAATATCGAATTAATTGTGAGATAGTGAATGATATTGAAGATGTTGATATTGATGGGTTAACGAAGATTGATAATCGCGATTATTATTTAAGTCCAGTTTTAGAAGTCGTTAAAGTATATCATCCGGGAACAAGAGTGTTGTCACAATTAGTATATTTTGACAAGTTAAGAAAGACTTGTGAGATAAAGTTAAACAGATTAAGCGTTAAAGATTTAGCAATGCAAGAGTATGTTTTAAGCGGAGTGATTTTTATGGAAATTGCCCTTATGGAAGGGTTTTTGCCTCTTCACGCTAGCGCTATCAGTTTTGATGATGAAGCAATTCTTTTTGCGGGAAGATCAACAGTTGGGAAGTCTACTCAATCGACTATGTGGCGTTTTTATTTTAAAGATCGAGTCAGTCTGATTAATGATGATAAGCCATTGATTTTTGTTAAGAGTGGAATGCTTTTTGTGTCTGGGAGTCCTTTTAGCGGGAAAGACAGTTTAAGCAGAAATATTACAAGAAGACTAAGAGCGATTGTTTTCTTAGAAGAAGAAAACGCTCCATTTATAGAGCATTTAGACAATAAGACTAAAGTGGAATTAATCTTTAGAAATACAATCAATATCGGACATACGGAAACTATTGACAATATTGTTAGCATAATTACCAAGATAGTAGAAGAAACTGACATTATTCGATTTTATGCAACTAAGGGTTATGAGAGCGTTGAGTATTTAGAGAAATATTTAAAAGGTGAACTTGAAGATGAAACAGTTAGCTAAGCAAAATTTATTGAGTTTAATCAGGGATTTAATATCCCTGCTTTTTTTTACTGATTTGTTAAAAATATAGTTTTATAGTAAAATAAAGTTGTAATAAATATATAAAGGGTGTGAAGGAGATGAATAAAAAGATATTCTCAGAAATTGACGAGGTATTCGCAAAAGTCAATTATTCTGAAGAAGAAAAAGCAAACTTAAGGGAAATAATTAAAAGGCATCCGATGCGGATACCTGAGTACTATTATGATTTAATTGATTTTAATGATTTGCATGACCCGATTAAGGCTTTAGCAATCCCAAGTGTCTTGGAAGGTAATTCATTGGGCGAAGAAGACACTAGTGGTGAAGCTAGTAATACGAAATTGCCGGGATTGCAACATAAGTATAAACAAACAGCTTTAGTACTTTGTACCAATAATTGCTTTATGTACTGCAGACACTGTTTTAGAAAAAGAATGGTCGGTTATACGGAAAAAGAGATATTGGATACTTTAAATGAGGCAGTGGAGTACATTAAAGCACATAAGGAGATTAACAATGTATTAATCACCGGTGGTGATGCTTTTACCATGAATAATAATATGATTGAAGGTTATCTAAAAGAACTGACAAAAATGGATCATCTTGATTTTATTCGTTTCGGCACAAGAAGTTTGGTAGTTAAACCGGATAGAATTTACAAAGATAAAGAATTGCTAATGATATTGAAGAAGTATCGGAAATTAAAAGAAATCATCATCGTAACCCATTTCAATCATGTAAAAGAGATCACCGAAGAATCAAGAAAAGCAATTAACGCTTTGAAGGAACAAGGTCTTATCGTAAGAAACCAAGCGGTACTTTTAAAAGGCGTAAATGATAGTGGCGATGCTATTGCAAGTCTTTTTAATGGTTTGGTAAATTCCGGTGTTGAGCCGTATTACTTATTCCAGTGTCGACCGGTTAAGGGTGGAGTGCATTTTCAAGTTCCTTTAACTGAAGGGATTGATTTGGTTGATGAAGCCAGAGGAAAATTAAATGGCATATCGAAAGCATTTAGATTCATTATGTCTCATAAACGGGGTAAGATTGAAATTTTTGGCAAGAAGGATAATGAGATGATTTTTAAGTTTCACCAAAATAAGTTTGAAGAAGATGCAAATAAAATTTTTACAAAAGAAATAGATGCTACTGCAGTATGGCTAGATGAAAATCTAAATTATATAAGAAGGTAAATATGAAAAAGGCTATTGTGTTTTATAGTAAGACCGGAAACACTTTAAGTGTTGCGGAAAGATTCAAAGGATTTGATTTGTTTATCACTCATCAGTTTCCTTATGCATGGATGGGTGGAAAACAGACCTTAAATCAAATGAAGAGAATTGTTGAAACTAAAAAGGGATCCGTAAGGCGAATGACTTCTATTAATTGGAGTAACAAAAAACGCGAAGAACAAATTGAAAATATGCTCAAGTTGTATTAAAAAAAGTGAGATTTTGATTATCTCACTTTTTTCATGAATTCATTAAGTTCAATTGTCCTAGGATTATCCAAGATATCTGGTTTTCCGCACTCATGGATTTTGCCTTCGTGCATGTAGATGACATAGTCCGCAAAGTCTTTTACGAAGCTCAAGACATGAGTAACGAAGATAAAGGATTTACCTAAACTTTTCAATTCTTCAACAGCGGTTAAAACTTCATGAGTTAAAATTGGGTCCAATGAAGCAGTTGGTTCGTCTAAAAAGATGATTTCGGGATTAATCGAAAGAGCTCTAGCAATAGAAGCTCTTTGAGCCTGGCCGCCTGAAACGTTTTTAGGTAGTTTATTTACTTGATCTTCTAAATGTAGAAGTTTTAGATACTTCATGGCGATCTCATCTGCTTCTTGAGGAGTTTTGTTTCTGGTTTTTTCCAGAATCAAAGTAATGTTCCTTTTGAGTGTTAAATGCGGAAACAGATTGTGTTGTTGGAAAACAAAGCCAACGTGTTTCTTATATTCTGGATCATCAACAGAAAGATCATTGATTTTGATTGAGCCTGAGGATGGTTTTTCCAAACCTGACATTAATCTAAGAAGGGTTGATTTACCACTACCGGAAACACCGATGATGGCAATAGAATTATGGTTATCCAAAAGGAAGTTTAAATCTTTAAGTACATCTACATCATAGGTATGATTAATTGCATTTATTTCTAGTTTCATAACGATAACTTCCTTTCGATATATTTGGTGAATTGCGATAATGGAATAGTTATCAGTAGATATAATCCCCACATCAAGATATAACCTTCAACATAAGCAAAGTTTCTTGATTGGGCAACGTCGATGGTAAAGAATAGTTCAGGATAACTTAAAAGATTTAGTAGAGCACTACCTTTGATAATAAGAGAGAAGTTATTCATTAGCGGTGGCATCAAGATTCTTATAACTTGCGGGATGATGATGTAAAAGTATCTTTGAAACGGAGTAAATCCAAATAAATCCATTGCGAGATATTGATCATGAGAAATTGAGGAAAATGCCGCTTTAAAGACATTTTTCATGTATGGAGACATATAGACAATAAGGGCTAAAACGCCAAACAAGTTACGGTTGTAAGAGTTAAATGCCGGTCCGATTAAAAACGCGGTTACGATGATTAATACCAGTAAAGGCGTTCCATAAATAATTTCTGTGAAGACATCAATAAGTGCGTTGAAGTACTTGATTTTTGATTTCTGTAATAGATAAAGAACGAAACCTAGAATCATAGAACCAAGTAAAGAAATCAGGGAAACTAGGATAGTATTTTTGATACCGTTTAGAATAACGTTACGATATGGAGCAAATGGTGCGAATGAAAAATCATCTGTTTGTCTTAAAGCTACAAAAACCATAAAGGCGATTATCGTCATAATCGCCAATATGTATGAAATTATAGTTTTTAGTTTATTGAGTGATAAAGAATTCGAGACCATATCTACCTAACCCTTCAATTATTGTCGCATCCCATTTATCTGCTAATATTTCATATAAACCACCAGTTTCATTGAAAGTAGCTATGAAAGCATTAGCTTGATTAAGAAGTTCGGTATTTCCTTCCTTAACAGCCATTCCGATTGGACTTGAAACGAATGAATCCCAAACGATTATTGTTGTGTTTGGATTAGCTCTGTTTCCGTCTACTACAGGATTAGCGCTCATTAATAAGATATCGGCTGTACCTTGCGCAACTGATTCAACCGCTGTTCCTAGATTAGTAGAGATAATAACTTCTTTTCCATATGATTCAGGAATAGTAGCTGATACTTGGGTCGCAATACCGCTGAATTTAGAGTCTTCAATTGCGAGTAAATCCTCATAACTTGAATCTTCAGTGATATTGTTTGCTTCCGCAAAGTCTTTATTTACTAAAGATATTATCTTAAAGTAGAAGTAAGGATTAGAGAAATCGACACTTTGTTCTCTTTCTTCAGTAATACTCATTGAAGCGATGATGATATCAATTTCACCAGCATTTAGTGAAGGTATTAGTGATGCAAAGTTTGTGTTAACGATAACCACTTCTCTACCCAAAAACTCACCAAAGGCATCGGCGATATCAACGCTAATTCCCTCAGGGTCAGATTCTAAGTTTAAAGTTTCAAATGGTGGATAACGAAGATCCATACCGACTCTTAGAGGCGGTAGTGATGTAGTTGTCGGATTGTTTGAATCATTAGTTGTGGTAGTTGTTGAACAAGCTGATACTGTAAATACAGTAAGTATTATAAAAAAGACCATTATTAATTTTTTCATTTGTTGTGTTAGACTTAAATCTTATTTTTCCCTTTTAATTATTTTTCTATTTAAGTCTTTCTCCTTCTATCAAAATTAGTTTATCATAAGTAATTCGTTTTTACACGAATAAAGTACTAAAAATTTCAAATTCAAACTAATTTATGATTAATCGTGTCAAGATTATGTAAGATTAATGATTTAAAGTTTATTTAAAAACTATGTTTATGATATATTATAGAGGGTAGGTGATATATATGAATGAAATCAATAAGAATAAAGAAGCTTGGAATTTATTATCCAAAGACCATTATTTTAACTACAAAAAGCAATTAGAAGAGAATAAGACTTTACTTAATGACAATATCGTCAAAGAATTGGGTGATATTAGATTTAAGAGTTTGATACATTTGCAATGTAACATCGGTCAAGACACTATTTGCTTAGCGAGAATGGGGCTTAGCAAGGCTGTAGGTGTTGATTTATCTAATGAAAATATTTTTTACGCAAATAAACTGAAATCAGACTTCAAGATGGAAAGGATGAACTTTATTGAATCGGATGTTTTGGAGTTTGGTGACAAAAACAGCGAGAAGTATGATATTGTATTTACTTCTGAGGGAGTTTTAGGTTGGTTGCCTGATTTGAAGAAGTGGGCTAAGGTTGTTAAGGGATTATTAAAGGATGACGGTTTCTTTTATGTTTATGACTCACATCCGATTCTTCATGTTTTTGATGATCGGCTGATTGCGGAAAAACGTGAGTTTGTTTTAAAATATGATTATTTTAATGCTCAAGCTGATTTGGGATATGAAATTGGTGGTTATGCGACTAATGTCAAACATGCGGAGAATTACTGGTGGAATCATAGCTTAAGCGATATAGTTAATGCGCTTATAGAAGCTGGCTTAGAAATTGAATATTTACATGAGTTTGATACTTTGTTTTGGGATATGGGGGGGATGACTCATGTTGGAAGAAGTTTATATCAGTACCCTGAGTTTAGAAATAAGTTGCCTATGGCTTATAGCATTAAGGCTAAGGTTAGAAAATAACGAAAAAATCACTTACTTAAGTGCGTTACTGTTTGAAAAGCAGTTATTAGAATTATTTTAAAAAAAGCATTATATTAAAATCAAATTATGATATAATTAAATAAATCATTAAGAAAATATACTATTTTAATTGCTTTTTTTAGGAGAAAACATGAGTGCTAAAGAGTTTTTGCCATTAAGTGATCAAATTAAAAAACTGAATAATGAAAAGCATATCGAGGTAAAAAATAAAAAATCTAAAGAGTATTTAGTTAGGAACGGATATTTTAACTTAGTTAACGGGTATAAAGATTATTTTTGTAGATGCAAAAAGGGAGTAAGAACATATTTTTCAAATGTTAAGATTGATGAACTTAAAGCCATTATGGTTTTTGACCGAAATCTTAGGAAGATTATTTTTAAGTATGTTACCCAAATTGAAGAAGAAGTGGGAACGATTTTTGGATACCTTTTTGAAAAAGACCTAACAAGTAATAAACTTAATTGGGGCGACATGGCACTATATAAAGACAATAAGACAAAAACCGGTAGAGAAATGCTATCAAGAATTTATGGTGATGTATCTAAGAGAAGTAATGATTATCTTAGGCACTATGAAGAAAAACACAGCTACTTACCTTCTTGGATTATGATTAAGGCTTTAAACTTTGGTACTTTAATTAAGCTAATATCCAATACTGATGATAAATACAAGCGTAGATTATGTGATTTATATCAGGTTAGTTATGATAGCAATCATAATGATTATAGAAAATTAACTGCTATGTTGAGTTTAATAAATGCTTTAAGAAACAATATTGCTCATTCTGAACGGATAATTGATTTTAAAGGCAGAATTTCAAACAAAAGAACGATGACACAATATCATCATAACTATGGATACACAAAAATTGAAAGAGAAACGTTATTGGATACCTTCTTATATATGAAAATGTTCATTCCTGGTACTGAATTTAAACATTTTATAAACGAAATTGTTAATGAATTTGATACTTTGAAATCTTCAATCCACAATAATGCTTTTATTAAAGTATGTAAGTCTATCGGATTAGATACAACAAAGAATTATAAAGAATCTTTACGTAATTTTCAGACTTTACCACATAAAATCGATTATATAAGCATAATTTAAGTAAAAGTCCTTGCAATTGATAACATATTAGTGTATAATTCACACAGAGAATCCGGTTAACCGGATGAAGACGCTTTCGCTTTAGAAGGCGTTTTCTTTATTTTAATACCCCTTAAAAGTATGACATATCCGCCGTTACATTATTTTGGATTATGGTGTATAATGTCTTCAAATAGAATGGGATAGTATCATTTTATTTAATAAAAGAGGTGAGAGATATATGTTGGTTAGAAACATCAGAGGCTTTGAGAGTAGAAGAGTACCAAATAATATTGAATCCTGGTTGGAGTATTATAATCGGAATATTCATAGTTCCAACCGAACCACTTGCAGTAGATGTCATGGACCGGCTGAGGTCGGTGCTCATGTTATTAAGATGGTTGGAGTAAAGGAATGGTATTTGGTGCCGCTTTGTAAGACATGTTACGAAGAAGAAACTAATTTTGAAGTTGAAGAGAAAAATCTAGTTAAAGTATATTTAATGTAAAATAGAATAAAGATAAAATGGCATTCTTTTAGTAAGTAAAGATGCCATTTTTATTTTGGTTATTTTTGTTGATAAAAGATTGTGTTATAATTTTTTTAACGAGGTAATCTAGTGGAAAGAATCATTGAAGCAAAAACGCTATTGACTAAAATCAAAAAAGGTAATCATTGGTTTGGCTATGATTATAATATGAATCTTTACCGTGGTTGTTTGCACGGTTGTATTTACTGTGATTCAAGAAGCGAGTGTTATGAAGTAGGCGAGTTCGAAGAAGTCAAGGTTAAAGGAAATGCTTTGGAGTTATTGGAAAAAGAACTAAGAAGCAAACGCAATAAGGGTATCATCGGAATGGGTTCTATGAGTGATCCATATAATCCATATGAAAATAAATATCAGTTGACAAAGAAATCATTAGAATTAATGGAAAGGTTTAAATATGGCGTTTTTATAATAACGAAAAGTGCTTTGGTGTTAAGAGATAAAGATATCTTAAAACGTGTAGATAAGAATGCTAAAGCGGTTGTAGGTATTACTATAACTTGTGGTGATGATGGTTTAGGAAAAATAATAGAACCGAAAGTATCTTTATCTAGCGAACGTTTTAAAGCGATAAAAGATTTGAATGAAGCTGGAATAGATGCTGGTATTTTATTAATGCCGATTCTACCATTTGTTAACGATACTCTAGATAATGTAAAAGAGATTGTTAGGTTAGCTGTTATCAACAAAGCTAAGTTTATCTATCCATATTTCGGAGTGACTTTAAGAGATAAACAGAGAGAATTTTTCTATGAAAATTTAGAAAAGCATTTTCCTGGAACTAAGGATAGATATATTAAAAGATATGGAAATATTTATAGTTGCGAAAGCGATAATGCTAAAGAGCTTTATAAGTTGTTTGCTAAGTTATGTGAAGAGGAAAAAATCCTATATCGAATGGAAGACATTAATAAGTTGTTTGTAATGAAGAAGGAGTTTGAACAAATGAGTTTGTTTTAAAAGAAAAGGACCTGTAAAGAAATGAAAATCGAGTAAGATTTTAAGGACTTAAGGTCCTTTTTATTATATTTCGATCAAAAAGGCGCTATTTTGCGCCTTTTAGTGTACAAGAAAATACATTTCCAGTGAAAT
>JAVEQW010000087.1:0-4493 GCA_034007385.1 Candidatus Izemoplasmatales bacterium | reverse complement strand
TCATTAAGAAAAGAAGATAAGGACGCAGGAAGAAATTATATTACTATCATGTATGAAAACTTAGAGTTACTTAAATCGGCAGGGGAGTACACAGAAAGTTAGAGGGAAATTATGGAAAATAAATTAACAGAACAAGAAATAGTTAGAAGAGAGAAATTAGATTTCTTAAGAGAAATGGGAATCGATCCATTCGGTTCTCGTTTTGATCGTACACATAACACAAATACTTTTAAGAACGAATTTTCTAGCTTCACTAAAGAAGAATTGCATGACATGGAAAATCCAGTTATGATTAAAATTGCCGGAAGAATCATGACGAGAAGAGTGAAGGGTAAGGCTGGATTTGTTCATATTCAAGACCAACATGGTTTATTGCAATTATACATAAGACAAGATGTGATTGGTGAAGAAGCTTACGAGATATTCAAAAGAGGTGACATCGGCGATATCATTGGCGTTACTGGTACAGCTATGATAACCAATACCGGTGAACTATCATTAAAAGTAGAAAAATATGAACACTTGACTAAAGCATTGAGACCATTACCGGAAAAATATCATGGTTTAGTTGATAAAGAAGAAATTTACCGAAGAAGATATGTTGATTTAATCACAAATCAAGAGTCTCGCGAAACCTTTATCAAACGTTCAAGAATTATTAAAGAGATGCGTGATTATTTAGATAATTTGGGTTATTTTGAAGTTGAAACTCCTGTGTTACAACCTATTCTAGGCGGTGCTAACGCAAGACCTTTCATTACCCATCATAATACTTTAAACATGCCATTCTATTTAAGAATCGCAACAGAATTGCATCTAAAGAGATGTATAATCGGTGGCTTTGACGGAGTTTATGAAATCGGTAGATTATTTAGAAACGAAGGTATTGATAGACTTCATAATCCTGAGTTCACAACGATCGAATTGTATTTGGCTTATTCAGATTTGCAAGGAATGATGGATTTGAGTGAAGATTTAATCAGTCATTTGGCAAATAAAGTTTGTGGCACGACTAAAATCACATATGACGGAGTAGAGATTGATTTGTCAAAAGGTTGGCGCAAAGCTCACATGGTTGATTTAATCAAGGAAAAATGTGGTATTGACTTCTTTAAAATTCATGACTTTGAAGAAGCTAAAGCCTTAGCTAAGGAACATCATTTAGAAGTAGCTCCACATTTATATGGCGTTGGACACATCGTTAATTTATTCTTTGAACATTATTGTGAAGAAGATTTGATTCAACCTACTTTCGTTTATGGTCATCCAATCGAAATATCGCCATTGACTAAGAAAGATCCTAATGATGAAAGATTCACTCAAAGATTTGAACTCTTCATCAATGGTAGCGAGTATGCAAATGCGTATACCGAGTTAAATGATCCGATTGATCAATTGGAAAGATTCGAAAATCAAATCAAAGAAAAAGACCTCGGTAATGAAGAGGCCAATGAAATGGATACAGATTTTGTGGAAGCATTGGAATATGGAATGCCACCAACAGGAGGCATTGGAATTGGTATTGACAGATTAGTTATGTTACTGACTGATTCAAAATCAATTAGAGATGTATTGTTATTCCCACAAATGAAAAATAGATAAAACAAATAAAATAGCGCTATAATTAGCGCTATTTTTTATTTAAACAAATCATCTTCTTCTTTTTCTACAACTTCTACTTCTTCAATATCTTCTACATCTTGTACTTCGTTTTCAATTAGTTTTTGATCTTCAGCTATGTCCACTTCTTCGATATCTTCTTCCTCGACAAAAACATAATCTTCAACGTTTACATTGTTTTTAAACATCTTGCGAGCTTGAATTGCTGTATGGTGTTCTTTACCGTTAGCTATGACTTTCGCTAGACATTTATCCATTTCTATTTCGTCATTTAAAACCTTGTAATAATGTGCTAAACGGTAATTGTATGTCAATTTAGTTGAAATATATCCGTCATTTCTAGAGAATTGGTTTTCAATTACTTCACGGTAATGTTCAGGATTTTGTTCAAGATTTTGCATTGCTTCTAGAACTTGAACATAAGATCCAACAAACCCTAGATATTTACGATTTACAGAGTTTTGCATGTTCTTAATTCTTTCAATTGACAGATTGAATGTTTCCAGATCTTCTGCTTCATATGCAGCATAAGCTGTAAACGAAAGGATTAGTATATGATAAACATTATTTAATCTCTTAAGTTCAATTTGATTGAAAACTTTAATCGCTTCTTCGTAATCACCGGCATAATAAGTAGCCATACCAAGATAAACCATATAAAGGCTTTTTATTCCTGCAGTTGGTGCGTTATCTACTCTTTCTTGACAAAGTTTCTTTGCTTCTTTAACTTCTAGATCATAATCGACTAACATATTGAACTTAGTAGAAAAAACTTGAAGTGGTCCTTGAATTTTATACTTAAGGTAAATATATCCAATAAGTACTACAACAAAAACCCATGTCCATTGCATATACTCGAAAATCCAGTTAGTAACAATTAAAGCTACTCCAATTACTACTAAACTTATAGTTGCGATTAAATATTGCTTTCTATTCATTTAATTATTCCTCTTTCTCTATATAATATAATCTGTATCATCATCAAAACTTAAACCTAAAGCATCGCCAATTTCCACAAAAATATCAATAATACCTATAAAATTATAATCATCAGACTCGATTATTTTATGTATTTTACTATCAATATATAAGTTTAAATTATCAGGTATTGTTTTTTTATTTTCAATAATATCTGAGATATATTCTCCTAGTTTTTCCAATTCTTCTTCATTATAATTGATAGATTTCTCAACAAGTTCATACTTTAAATCTTCAACAAACAAACTGTAATTGATTACTCTTTCATAATGTAAAAACTGATGAAAATCATTTTCGAAGGTCTTTTTTAAGTAGATTTTACAGGTGAATACTTGCAGATTCAAATACTCAAGTCCAATCTGAAATATTTTTTCTATATCTTCATTTGCGGAAGTTTGATCTAATTTATATTCTTCAAATAAATGATACATTACTTCATAAACTGGTTGGAACCTGTGATATAGAATTGAATCATGATGTTTTAAGTGTTCAAAGAAATCTTTATTATCAGTTAACCAGCCTTGATATTCTTTTATTAGTCTTTCCATATTATTCCCTCTTTAACTATTATACAATAAATGAAAATAAAAACCACAGTAAAAATGTGGTTTTTTTGTGTTTTAAGCCTTATTAACTGAGCCAAATAACTCCATTTTTTCTTTAACGACTTGTTTAATTGCGTCTGTACCAGGAGCTAATAATTTTCTTGGGTCAAAGCCTTTACCCATTAAGTCTTTTCCGGCTTCGATGTATTTTCTGGTTGCTTCGGCAAAAACTAATTGGCATTCTGTATTAACATTGATCTTCGATACACCCATAGAAATTGCTTTTTTTATCATATCTACTGGAATTCCAGTTCCACCGTGTAATACTAGTGGAGTTTCATTTGTAATTTTATTAACCGCATCTAAAACCTCGAAGTTTAATCCTTGCCAATTTTCAGGGTATTTACCATGAATATTACCAATTCCGGCTGCTAAGAAGTCTACACCTAAATCAGCAATCATTTTACATTCTTTTGGATCAGCAACTTCTCCACCGCCAACTACTCCGTCTTCTTCGCCGCCGATAGCACCAACTTCTGCTTCTAATGAAATACCTAATTTTCTTGTTCTTTCGACCATTTCTTTTGTAAGTTTAATGTTTTCTTCGATTGAATAATGAGAACCATCAAACATTACAGATGAAAATCCAGCTTCGATAGCCTTTAATGCCCCTTCATATGAACCGTGATCTAAATGTAAAGCTACTGGTACTGTAATATTCAGACTATCTACCATTGCTTTAACCATATCTGCAACTACAATGTATCCGGTCATGTATTTAGCAGCTCCTTCAGAAACACCTAAAATTACCGGCGAATTCATTTCTTGAGCTGTTAAAAGAATTGCTTTTGTCCATTCTAAATTATTAATATTGAAATGTCCTACTGCATAACCTTCTTTGAAGGCTTTATCTAACATTCCTTTTGCTGAAACTAAACCCATTTAATATATTCCTCCTTAGTGATTTAAACCATAATAATTATACCTTTATTGACTGTTTTTGTAAAGAAATAACCCCTAGTAACCGATTGAATAAGCAACAATTAATAGAATTATTGTAAGGATAAAAGTCATTACTTGTAATTTAATTGTCCACTTAAACCATTTTTGATAAGATACCGCTGCTATACTTAACGCAATTAGTAAAACCCCATTGGTTGGAAAGATTACATTTGTGTATCCGTCTCCAAAAATAAAGGCTAGAATTGCGATGTTGTTAGATACACCAATCAACGACACTAATGGTACCAATATCGGCATAATTAATACCGCTTTGGCAGAAGCCGAACCAATGAAAAACTGAATTATGAGAATGATTAAATATATACCCAAGACACCAATTATGGCTGG
>JAVEQW010000086.1:0-4534 GCA_034007385.1 Candidatus Izemoplasmatales bacterium | reverse complement strand
TTAAATTGATTGTTTAGTTATAAACTATTCTAAAATAGTAACAACTGAACCAGCGCCTACTGTATGTCCACCTTCACGGATAGAGAACTTAGTTCCTTGTTCTAACGCGATTGGGTGAATTAATTCAACTTCCATTTCAATGTTATCTCCAGGCATAACCATTTCAACACCCTTAGGTAATTGAATAACACCTGTGATATCAGTAGTACGGAAATAGAATTGAGGACGATAGTTTGAGAAGAATGGAGTATGACGTCCACCTTCATCATGGCTCAATACGTATACTTGTGCAGTAAATTTAGTATGAGGAGTAACGCTCTTTGGTTTAGCGATAACTTGTCCACGTTGTACTTGGTCTCTTGAAACACCACGTAATAATAATCCTACGTTATCTCCAGCTTGAGCGTAGTCTAATATCTTACGGAACATTTCAACACCAGTAACAACTGCTTCTTTAGTTTCTCTGATACCAATGATTTCAATCTTTTCATTAACTTTGATTTGTCCACGGTCTACTCTACCTGTAACAACAGTTCCACGTCCTGTAATTGTGAAAACGTCTTCTACTGGCATCATAAATGGTTTGTCAACTGGTCTTTCTGGTAGAGGAATATATTCATCTACAGCAGCCATTAAATCTAAGATTTTTTGTTCTTGTTCAGCGTCTCCTTCAAGAGCTTTTAATGCAGAACCAACGATAATTGGAGTTTCATCTCCTGGGAATTGGTATTCGTCTAATAATTCACGAATTTCCATTTCTACTAATTCGATTAATTCTGGATCATCAACCATGTCAGCTTTGTTTAAGAAAACAACGATTCTAGGAACTCCCACTTGGCGAGATAATAGAATATGTTCTCTAGTTTGTGGCATTGCGCCATCAGCTGCAGAAACAACTAGGATAGCTCCGTCCATTTGTGCAGCACCAGTAATCATATTTTTTACATAGTCGGCATGCCCTGGGCAGTCAACGTGTGCGTAGTGACGGTTTTCTGTTGAGTATTCAATGTGTGAAGTATTAATAGTAATACCTCTTGCCTTTTCTTCTGGTGCAGAGTCGATTGATGCATAATCTCTAACTTCTGAAAGGCCTGCTCTTGCTAGTACTGTAGTAATAGCAGCAGTTAATGTAGTTTTACCATGGTCAACGTGACCGATAGTACCAATATTAACATGTGGTTTAGTACGTTCAAATTTAGCTTTAGCCATTTTTTATATTTCTCCTTTTTTATTATTTTTCGCTTTTTAGCATGTGTTTATCGATATTATTTTATAACAATATCTATTTTTTTGCAATAATTAAAATCTTTCAGTAAATTAATTGTTGCGTTTAGTAATAATTTCTTCAGCAATTGATTTTGGACATTTTTCATAATGCGAGAATTGCATTGTGAAATTTGCACGACCTTGTGAGTTTGATCTTAATGCAGTGGCATATCCAAACATTTCTGACAATGGAACTTTTGAACTAACCTTTTGTGCATTTCCTTGTTTTTCTTGACCTTCAATACGACCGCGTCTTGATGTTAAGTCACCGATAACATTACCAATGTAATCATCCGGTGTAACAACGTCTACGCTCATAATTGGTTCAAGTAATGTTGGAGCACATTTATCTTTAGCTTGTTTAAGAGCCATTGAAGCAGCAATCTTGAATGCCATTTCACTTGAATCGACTTCATGATAAGATCCGTCATAAAGCGTTGCTTTTAAGTCAAGTAATGGATAACCTGCTATAACCCCTCCAGCAAGAGATTCTTGAATACCTTTGTCAATAACAGAGATGTATTCTCTAGGAACAGTTCCACCAACGATTTTGTCAACGAACTCATATCCTTTTCCTGGGTTCGGTTCAAACTTAATCCATACGTGACCATATTGACCTCTACCACCTGACTGACGAACAAATTTTCCTTCGCAGTTAGCTTCTTGAGTAATTGACTCACGATAAGATACTTGAGGATTACCTACAGTCGCTTCTACTTTGAATTCTCTCTTCATTCTATCAACAATGATTTCTAAGTGAAGTTCACCCATACCAGAAATAATTGTTTGTGAGGTTTCTTGGTCTGTATAAGTTCTGAATGTTGGATCTTCTTCAGATAACTTTTGAAGAGCAACACCCATCTTTTCTTGGTCTTTCTTTGTTTTCGGTTCAATAGCTACTGAGATAACTGGTTCAGGGAATTTCATTGATTCTAAAACGATATCAATTTTTTCCGATGTTAACGTATCTCCTGTAATAGTATCTTTTAAACCAACAGCTGCAGCTATATCTCCTGAGTAAACTTCATCGATCTCTGTTCTTGAGTTAGCATGCATTTGCAAGATTCTTCCTAATCTTTCTTTTTTGCCTTTTGAAGTATTCATTATATATGAACCCTTCTTAGCAACTCCTGAATAAACTCTAAAGAATGTAACTCTACCCACAAATGGGTCAGTCATTACTTTAAATGCTAAAGCTACGAATTCTTTATTATCATCATGTACGATTGTAACTTCTTCGTCTCTATGGTTGAAACCGCGGATTTGCACAACTTCAACAGGTGATGGTAAATAATCTATAACAGCATCTAAAACAAACTTTATTCCTTTATTCTTGAAAGCTGATCCACACATTACTGGGAAGAATTTAACTGAAAGAGTTGCTTTTCTTATTGCTTTTTTAAGCATCTCAACCGATACTTCTTCACCTTCTAAGAAAGTCAACATTAATTCTTCATCGAAGTCACAAAGTTCTTCAATGAGTCTGTTTCTTCTTGCAGTAGCTTCCTTAAGTAAATGACTAGGAAAATCAATTTCTTGATAATTTTCTTCTGGACCACCATCGAAATGGTAAGCCTTCATTTCTACTAAATCAATAATTCCTGTAAAATCATCTTCAGCTCCAATTGGCCATTGAATCGCTTCTGCTTTTTCACCTAAACGTTTGTGAATAGAATCAATTGCAGCGCCGAAATCCGCTCCGATTTTATCCATCTTATTTGCGAAAACCAATCTTGGAACTTTATATTCATTTGCTTGACGCCAAACTGTTTCTGTTTGAGGTTCAACTCCAGCTTGAGCATCCAATACCGTTACAGCACCATCTAATACACGCAACGATCTTGACACTTCCACAGTAAAATCCACATGTCCTGGGGTATCAATAATATTAACTCGGTGATTTTTCCAGAAAGCTGTAGTTGCCGCAGCGGTAATGGTAATTCCACGTTCTTGTTCTTGTTCCATCCAGTCCATTTGACTTGCGCCATCATGAGTTTCTCCCATTTTATGGATTCTTCCTGTGTGAAATAAGACTCTTTCAGTAGTTGTGGTTTTACCAGCATCGATATGTGCCATGATACCGATATTACGTGTTTTATCTAAACTATATTCACGTGCCATAACTTTTTCCCTTCCTTTAATTAAAATCTATAATGTGCGAAAGCTTTATTAGCTTCTGCCATTCTATGCATATCTTCTTTCTTCTTAACTGATGCTCCTGTGTTATTACTTGCATCTATAATTTCTTTTGCTAATCTTTCTTCCATTGTTTTCTCATTACGAGAACGAGAGTATTGCACTAACCATCTTAAACCTAAAGTAGTTCTTCTGTCAGCTTTAACTTCTCCTGGAACTTGATAGTTTTGTCCACCGATACGGCGGCTTCTCACTTCTAAAACAGGCATGATATTATTTAAAGCTTCATTAAAGACTTCCATTGGCTCTTTACCAGTGACTTCTTTAATTCTTCCAAACGCATTATATAAGATATTTTGTGCTACGTTCTTTTTACCGTCTAACATAATTCCATTAATTAACTTAGTGATTAATTTTGAATTATAAATTGGATCTGGCAAAACGTCTCTCTTTACGATTTTACCCTTACGAGGCATAAGTAATTCCTCCTTTCGAAATTCTCAAACTTTTCATAATTTTTTCAATACTATTATTTTTTAGGTCTTTTAGCTCCGTACTTAGAACGGCTTTGCATTCTTTTATCCACAGCTGTTGTATCTAGTGTTCCTCTAACGATATGGTAACGAACACCAGGTAAGTCTTTAACACGTCCACCACGAATTAATACAACGCTATGTTCCTGTAATGAATGTCCGATTCCAGGGATATATGCGTTAACTTCACCACCATTTGATAAGCGAACACGAGCGTACTTTCTTAAAGCTGAGTTTGGTTTCTTTGGAGTCATAGTCGCAACTCTGACACAAACACCACGTTTTTGTGGAGAAGAAACATCAGTATATTTCTTTTGTAAGCTGTTGAATCCAATGTTCAATTGAGGTGACTTTGATTTCTTAATTTTGTCTTGGCGTCCCTTTTTGATTAACTGGTTAATAGTTGGCATGTATATTCCTCCTTTCATACCCACACACCCGGGAGGTGCGCTTGTCTCATTTTTATAAGGCTGCTCTCGCAACCTAAGAATAATTAAAATCTAATGCAAAGGTATTATACACCACTATACTAGGTGTGTCAAGTCTTTATTATTCTTGTAAAATTTCAACCTTTTATATTATATATTATTATAAAAAAA
>JAVEQW010000085.1:0-4562 GCA_034007385.1 Candidatus Izemoplasmatales bacterium | reverse complement strand
CTAGTAAATCCAAACCGAAATGAACTCGATATGTTATTTCAGTTCGATCATATGGCTGCGGATAATCATTTGGTCAAATGGTTTATCAAAAAGTTTAAACCGATTAACTTGAAAAAAGCTTTAAGCAAATGGCAAAATGAACTAAATGGTTGGAATACTTTATATTTGGAAAACCATGACCAAGGAAGAAGTATTTCCAGGTTTGGCAATATGGATTATTATTACCAATCAGCTACATTACTAGCAACAATCATTTATTTCCAACAAGGAACTCCGTTTATCTATCAGGGGCAAGAAATTGGTATGACTAATGCTCATTATTCTGAGCTCACGCAGTATCAAGATATTGAAACTCATAATATCTATAAACTCGGCAGAAAGTTATTGATGAGTCATAAAAGGATGATGAAAAAGATTAAGTTGATGTCAAGGGATAATGCCAGAACACCGATGCAGTGGGATGATGAGTTTTATGCAGGGTTTTCTAAGAATAAGCCTTGGCTTGAAGTAAATGAGAATTATAAAATTATCAATGTTAAAAAGAATCAAGAAAGTGATAAGTCGATACTTAAATATTATAAAAAGATAATTGAACTTAGACATAAGGAAGATGTGATTGTCTATGGCGATTATGAGGATATTGATTTTAAGAATAGGAAAGTTTACGCTTATAAAAGAATTTTAGATGATAAAGAACTATATGTTTTGTGTAATTTCTCTAATAAGGTTATCAAGATTAAAGATTATGGTTTTTTAGATAATGAAGTTATTTTAAAGAATTATCCAAATACGGTAAAACGCGTAATGCAGCCGTATGAGGCAAGAGTGTATTTGAAGAAGTAAAGAAAAAGCAGATCATTTTTTGATCTGCTCTTTTTCACAAAACTTTATATTGGCTTTTTTGATATTAAAGGTTTTGGTTATTTTTTTTATGATTGTATTTGTGACTAAGTCTTTATCAATTTCAAAGGCTTTAGCATGTGGGGAGTTCTCGACTAGGAGAATGTCTTTTTCAGTGATTGGACTAGCTTCATATAATTCTTTTGCCATAGAAACAGGAACCGGTTTATCTTTTTCACCTTGAATGATGAGAAATGGTATGTTGCTCTTTTTTATCGATTTTAACGGAGCTATTTTCTTAAGTGTAAATTTATGAAATAAAAAAGTGAAGATTGAAACGGCGGGTAAAAACATTCTTAATGATTTCTTTTTCAAACTGCAGATAAGACTGTCTTTAAAATTGGTGAATCCTGAGTCAAGGATTAAGTATTCGATATTTTCTCTTGGAGTAATGTCAGTTACCAACATGCTCATAGCTGCGCCCATTGATACGCCGTGGAGTAGGATTTTTGAAGTTGATCCGTAACTTCTTAAGGCAAAATTAATCCATTTCTTTAAATCATACTTTTCATAATAACCCATTGAGGTAAACTTGCCTTCGCTTTGTCCGTGACCTCTTAAATCAATCATAAGGATTTTAAAGCCTAAGTCTGAATAAAGTTTTCCGATTATCACCATGTCTTCAGCGCATGATTGATAGCCGTGGATAACAATTGCTAGGTTATCCGTGTTTTTATCTAGCGGAGGGATATAGATTCCGTGTAGTTTTAAATTGTCGTAGGAGTGGATATAGACATCTTCTTTAGGGATATTCAAGAACCAGTCATAAGAACAAGAATAAAATTCTAGTGATTGATCGACTAGAGGTTTTCTCTTTTTATTGAAAGATATGAAGATTTTTTTATAGATCTCGTAACTAATTACAAAATAGATAAAAAGAATTATTACGATAGCTAAAATAGTGTAATGATACCATTGCATGTTTATTCGCTCCTTGATATTTATAGATATATTTTATCACAAAATATGAAGAAAATATGGTATAATTTTAATATCTGAAAAAGTGATTGAAAGTATCTACATTGCTCGAATGTTTTTGTTGACAAACAAGGGGCTTTTGTGTATAATACTTTCGTATGATTAACGCATACCGCACATACTTGGTTTTAAAACTATTTTTATAGTACCAAAACTTGGCGAGTCTTAAAAAAATTTATAAGAGGGGGTGCAAGAATGTACGCAGTTATTGAAACAGGCGGTAAGCAAGTAAAGGTTGAAGTTGGACAAGAGATTTACATTGAAAAGTTAAATGTTGAAGCTGAAGAAACATACACTTTTAATAAGGTATTGATGATCGGTGGAGATAAGACTAAGATTGGTAAACCTTATGTTAAGAACGCAACAGTTACAGCTAAAGTGGTAAAAAATGGTAAGGGTCCGAAAATTGTTATCTATAAATACGAACCTAAGAAACATTATCATCGTAAAAATGGTCATCGACAACCATATACTAAACTTACCATAACAGATATTAATGTCGAATAAGAGAAGAAAGATAATTTGGAGGTGTTTTAAGTGATACTTAATCTAAATATACTTGAACTTGAAGCTTCGAAAAAAGGTACCGGGTCCACGAAAAATGGTCGTGATTCTGCCGGTAGAAGATTAGGAGCTAAACTATCTGATGGTCAGTTTTGTACAGCTGGATCAATCATTTACCGTCAAAGAGGTACTAAAATTCACGCTGGAGAAAATGTAGGAATCGGCAAAGATGACACATTATTCGCTTTGATCGATGGAATCGTTAAGTACGAAAGAGTCGGAAGAGATAGAAAACAAGCAAGTGTTTACGCAGTAGAATAATATCAATTAAAGTCTAGTAGGAACTAGACTTTTTTTTTGCTAAGAAAAGTATTTATGTTACAAGCAAAACTTTAAAAGATATAGTATAATATTAATAATTAGAGGTGAAAAGTATGAAAAAACATGTCAGTAATCTTTTTTTTGAAAAATATGGTCATAATGCGAGTAAAACTTACTTTTCTCCCGGAAGAGTAAATATCATTGGTGAACATACCGATTATAACGGTGGTTTGGTAATGCCTTTTTGTATTGATAAGGGATTATATGCAGCTGTTGGTAGAAATAACAAAAATGAGATCAATATATATTCTGAGAATTTTTCGATCTTAGGAATAATTACAGTTGATTTAAATGATATTAGCTATGAGCTAAATAAAAACTTCAGTGATTATTTACTTGGGGTTATGAAAGAAATTTATGACAAAGGTAAATTGCTTAATTACGGTCTCGATATCGTTCTTTCCAGTAACCTGCCGGTTGGTGGAGGATTGAGCTCGAGTGCTGCTTTAAGCATTTTGTTGTTGAGTGTTTTTAATGACGAGTTTGGTTTAGGGTTTGAAAAGTTGGAAATTGTTAAAATGGCTAAATCGGTAGAAAACAACTTCTTAGGTGTTAAATGCGGAATCATGGATCAGTTTGTCATTGGTTTCGGTAGAGAAAATACTGCTTTATTATTGGATACAAAAACTTTGAAATATGAGTATTTGTTAATTGATTTTAATGAAGTGAATTTCGTTTTAATAAACTCTAATACTACTAGAAAGTTAAAAGAATCAAAATACAATGAAAGACAGGCTGAAACTAAGGAAGTTTTAAAAGTCATCAATAAGATTTTTGATTATGAGTATTTGACTGATATTTCCGTAAATGATTTAGGTAAAGTTACCAGAGTTATTGATAGTGAAGTATTAAGAAAAAGATTGACTCATGTAGTAAAAGAAAACAACCGTGTAAAACTCGCTAAAGAGATGATTTTAAATAAAAAATTTGTTGAGTTAGGCAAGATTCTTACTGAAGCCCATTATTCATTAAAAGATGATTATGAAGTATCGACACCGATTTTAGATGAACTAGTGGAAATCGCGTTAAAATCAGGCGCATTAGGCGCTAGAATGATTGGTGGAGGTTTTGGTGGGTCGACAATCAATCTTGTCTTAAAAAAGGATTTAGATGGTTTTATTAAGAAGTTTAAGGATTCCTATGAAGGAAGGTATGAAAATAGTTTTCTTTATAGCATAGTTTATGCAAAGGACGGATTTAAAAGAATTGATTAGAAAAGCTTGTGAGAATGACTTGAGTGTCATTGCGGATTTAGCTAAGTTTGTAAGAGGCAATATGGTTTTGAGCGGTCTTGAACAATGGGTTGGTGATTATCCTAATATTGATAATTTCCGTAAAGATTTTTTAAATGACGGACTTTTTGTACTAGTTTTGGATAATGAGATAATCGGTTCATGTTCAATTTTGAAAGAAAATGATGTTGCCTATAAGGAAGTTGTCTGGAATGGGGTTAATGCTTTAGTGGTCCATAGAATTCTTGTAAGTCCTAAACATCAAGGCAAAGGCTATGGCAAGGATTTATTAATATATGCTTTAGAGAAGGCAAAACTTGAAGGTTATGATGCAGTTAAAATTGATACACATCCTGATAATATCAAGATGCAAAGAATGCTTAAGATCATGGGTTTTAGTTTTAAAGGGTATCTGGCTTCGATTAATAGACTTGCGTTTGAAAAGATGGTTTGAAAATAATGTTTTTTAGAAATGAGGGTTTTTATGTTTATAGATGAAGTAAATATTGTCGTTAGGTCCGGTAAGGGCGGAGACGGAATTGTTTCTTTTAGAAGAGAGAAACATGT
>JAVEQW010000016.1:17014-22045 GCA_034007385.1 Candidatus Izemoplasmatales bacterium | reverse complement strand
ATCATTGTTACTAAACCAGCTTTTGCATTGATTACATGAGGTATCATGTTAACACAAATAGCGATTGTACCGATTCCACCTTCTACTTCCGGAGAATTACTCAAGTTAATTTCTGGTTTTCCCAAAATTTTTATGTAGTCTCCAGTGCTAACTCCAGCCATTTCAGGTTCGATTTGTTGAGGGTGATATAGTTTGATTTTAATACCGTTGTCTAAAATTGCATAAGCACTCATTTCAACTCCACAAACATCTCCTGCTTTAGCAAATCCATGAGGACTCTTGCGATCAAACTCAGTGACAATTGGTTTCATATCTTGTTTAAATTCAACAACTTCTAAACCTAATGCATCAGCTATCATATAGGCTGATTCTTTAAAGCCAACATGACCAGCAATCTCATTTTTAGCTTGTCTTTCAGTAAATTCTTTTAAACTTAAGCCAACACCTTGCTCTTCCATAACGGTTTTTCCGAATGGAGATAATGAGTTGATTCGAGAAATTTCAAACTCTTTAATATCTTCTACAACTCCACCGATACATATAGCAAGTAAATCCATCATCATTCCCGGATTTACACCAGTACCTAAAACAGTTACACCGTGTTCTTTTGCTAATCGGTTCAACTCTTCAGATAATTCAGGCTGATTAGCTTTTGGATAAGACATTTCTTCGGCGGTTGATATTACATTTACACCATATTCTATAATCTTCTTTATTTTAGGAAAAGCAGAAGCAGTGTATGAATCAGTTGCTAATAAAACAACATCAACTTTGTTATTGCTAAGAATTTCATCGATGTCATTATTTATAATAACATCATGATTATAAGGATTTTCAACGCTTAAATGTTCGAAAATACTCTTTCCGACAATTTTATCGTATAAATCACATACACCAACAATATCAAAACCTTTTTTATTCAATATCATTTTAGCCATTCCAGAGCCCATAGCACCAAAACCCCAGATGACTACTTTTACTTTATCTTTTTCCATCAGTTTGTAATCCTTGTTCCAGTATGACCTAATAAAGCTTCCTTAGCTTCTTCTAAAGAAGCAATGATAGCTGTACGATATTTCTTACCGTTAACAAATGCTTTAGCGGCTTCAATTTTTGGCAACATAGAACCTTTTAAAAAATGACCTTGTGCAATTAAATCATCCATTTCTTTAATCGTAATATGGTCCAAATCTTTTTCTTCAGGAGTGTTAAAATTAATCTTAACCTTATTTACGGCTGTTAAAATAACCAACATATCAACATCTAACAAATCTGCTAATTTTGCACTTGCAAAATCTTTGTCTATTACTGCTGGAACTCCAACATATTCGTTACCTTTTTTAACCACAGGAATTCCGCCACCACCGACAGTTATAACCAAATGTCCTGCCTTAACTAATGTTTTAATAATATCAAGTTCTACAATATTTACAGGTTTAGGACTAGCTACAACTCTTCTATAACCTCTAGAAGCGTCCTCAACCATAGTATAGCCTTTTTCTTTGGTAAATTTTTCAGCAGTTTCTAAGTCATAGAACTGGCCAATCGGCTTAGTAGGATGTTCAAAAGCTTTATCTAAAGCGTCTACTTCAACCTGTGTGACAATCGTCGCTACTTGTTGTTTTAGCCCCTTGTTCTTTAATTCAGTTAACAAAGCATTTTGCAAATGGTAACCAATATAGCCTTGTGACATTGCTCCACACTCAGGAAAAGGCATATCTGGATTTTTGCTAGAAACTTTATTGCTTGTCTCAAAAGCAAGATTAATCATACCAACTTGTGGACCATTTCCGTGAGCTAGAATTACTTCGTTGCCTTGCTCCACAAGTTCAACTATCGGTTTTACTGCATTTTGTACTTTTTCAATTTGATCGGTAGGATTATGACCTAAAGCATTTCCACCTAATGCAACAACTATTTTTCTCATTTTTCTTCCTTTAATGTAGCGTACATAACAGCTTTAATCGTATGTAGTCTATTTTCTGCTTCATCAAAAACAACTGATTGAGGAGATTCAAAAACATCCTCTGTAACTTCCAATGCATCCATACCAAATTTATTAAAGATATCTTCACCAATTACAGTTTCGCGGTTATGGAACGCCGGTAAGCAGTGCATAAATATTGCAGTTTCATTTGCTTGTTCCATAACTTTCTTATTTACTTGATATGGTGCTAATTTTTCTATTCTCTCTTTCCATACAGAATCTGGTTCTCCCATAGATACCCATACATCTGTATAGATGACATCTGCATTTTTTGCGCCTTCTAAAACATCTTCAGTGAAATTTAACTTAGCTCCAGATTCTTGAGCCAATTCATAACATTTATCGATAAGTTCTTGGTTTGGCCATAAATCGCTTGGTGCGCAAGCTGTAAAGTTCATTCCCATAATAGCTGCACCAATCATTAAAGAATTACCCATATTATTTCTTGCATCACCATAATATGTGAAATTGATTCCTTCTAAATGTCCAAATTTCTCAATTATTGTTAAAAAGTCCGCTAAAATCTGTGTCGGATGATACTTATCAGTTAAACCATTCCAAACAGGAACACCTGAATATTCAGCTAAAATTTCAACAGTTTCTTGTTTGAAACCACGATACTCAATACCATCATACATTCTTCCTAATACTCTAGCGGTATCTTTTATACTCTCTTTTTTACCCATTTGTGAACCTGTAGGCCCTAAATAAGTAACATTCATTCCTAAATCATTAGCACCAACTTGGAAAGCACATCTTGTTCTTGTTGAATCTTTTTCAAACAATAACACTACATTTTTCCCCTTCAAAGGAAGGCATTCAAGTCCTGCTCTTTTCTTAGCTTTTAGTTTGGCTGCAAGTGTTAATAATTCTTGAATTTCTTCTTTGTTGAAATCCAATAACGTCAAAAAACTGCGACCGTAAAAATTTTGTCTCACAATAAAAATCCTCCTCAAAAATTTTATAATTTCATAATTTTTACAAAAAAAAATACCTATATAAATTATACCACTAAAGCGCTTACAAATAAACACCTAAATATCGAAAATTTACTCCATACAAAATCAGATTAAATAATAGAAATTATTTATCATTTATAGTATAATCTATACGAGGTGAATAAAATGGCATATGATAGAGTGGTATTAAAATGGGATATGGATTATAAAGGAGAGTTATTTTCTCCGACTGGCATAGCAAAATTAGGAGATCAAGATGACGGTCTATATCCATACCATTTATTTTTTGGAGCTATAGGGTCTTGCTTCTACGCAACTTTTTTATCGATAGCACTGAAAATGCGTTTAGAATTCGAAAACGTAAAAATCGAAGTTACTGGAGCTAAAAACAATCCTGACTCTAAGATTATTGAAGTAGTTGATATCAAGATGACTATTAAAAATCCTAATGATAAAGAAAAACTTCAAAAAGCAGCTGAACTAGGCACTAAATATTGTTCAATTCATGAACTAGTCGCAAGATCAGCACAAGTAAATTTAATTGTTGAATTTGAATAGAAATTAAGCCTTTTATCAAACGATAAAAGGTTTTTTCTAGTTTATTAAGTATATATTTGATATAATGTTTTAAAGAAAAGAGTTGATTTTTTGAAAAAGTATAATTTGATTGCTACTACTACATTCGGGCTTGAAGCAATTGTAAAAAGAGAGATTTTGAACCTAGGATTAGAAGTAACTGCCACAGAAAACGGCAAAGTTACTTTTTTGGGTGATGCAAAAGATATCGTAAGAGCTAATATCTGGTTAAGATGCGCTGATCGAGTGCTACTAAAGGTTGCTGAATTTAAAGCCGTTACTTTTGATGAATTATTCGACAAAACCAAGGCTATCAATTGGAGTGAATTTATCCCTAAAAACGGAAGGTTTCCGGTAGATGGTCAATCTGTAAAATCAACCTTGTTTTCAATCTCTGATTCTCAAGCAATTGTCAAAAAGGCCATAGTTGAAAACTTGAAAGCCAAGTATAAAATAGCTTGGTTTCCTGAAAATGAAGGGTTATATAATGTCAAAGTCTCAATTTTAAAAGATATAGCTACTTTAACAATTGATACGTCGGGTGTTGCTCTCCACAAACGAGGATATAGACAACAAGCTGTCGCTGCACCATTAAAAGAAACGTTGGCATCGGCTTTGATACTATTAAGTTTTTGGAATAAGGATCGAGTTTTGATTGATCCATTCTGTGGTTCAGGCACAATTCCTATAGAAGCCGCAATGATTGGGAGAAATATCGCTCCTGGACTAGCAAGAGAATTCGCATTCAAACAATGGCCAATTGTATCGGAAACTGACTTTAGAGAAGCAACTAGAGAAGCGTATGAGGCAATAGATCATGATAGTGAAATCAAGATTTTTGCATATGACATTTTAGAAGATAACATCAACGCAGCGATTGAAAATGCTGATGAGGCTGGAGTTTTAGATTGTATAACCTTTGAGCAAAAAGATTTTAATGATTTATCTTTGTCAGATGATTATTCAATAATGATAACTAATCCGCCATATGGAGAAAGACTATCTGAAAAAGAGGAAGTAGATAAACTTTATCAATTAATTGGTGAAAAGATTGGAAAACTAAAAACTTGGTCTTCATATATTATCACGTCAGATAAAGACTTTGAAAAAGCATTTGGTAAGAAAGCTGACAGAAGAAGAAAACTCTATAACGGTAGAATCGAAACAACTTATTATCAATTTTACGGTTTAAATCCAAAAAAAGAAGCGGCTGAATAATCAGTCGCTTATTTCTTTTTCTAGCAATAAATTTTGGGTATTGTCTATCAGTATTGCACCTATAGGAGCTGTCAAGAAAATTGAGAGAACAGAAATACCTAAGATTATCTCTCCAGCTGGCATACCCAGACTTAAAGGTATCGCTCCGATCGCTGCTTGGACAGTTGCTTTAGGTAAATATGAGAAAAACACAAATAGCCTTTCTTTCGTGTTTAAGTTGATTTTAGATGTAGAAATTAACGCTGCTATAAATCTAATAAATATGGCCAAAACTAATAGCAATACGAAAGT
>JAVEQW010000016.1:0-16914 GCA_034007385.1 Candidatus Izemoplasmatales bacterium | reverse complement strand
TTGCTTTAGGTAAATATGAGAAAAACACAAATAGCCTTTCTTTCGTGTTTAAGTTGATTTTAGATGTAGAAATTAACGCTGCTATAAATCTAATAAATATGGCCAAAACTAATAGCAATACGAAAGTCAAACCGATATCTTTTATCACAGTTATATCCACTAAAGCACCAATTAGCACAAACAACATCATTTCGGAAAATACCCATATTTTTGCGAACTTTGAAGTTAGTCTTAATGACAAAACCGGATAAAGTTTTAATGTCGTCAAACCGATAGTAATAATGGCTATTAAAGATGAAAAAGGAACGATATCTTTTATAATATTTTCGATAAAATCAAACAAGAAAGCCACACCAAAGATCAACAACACTTTTATAGTATCTCGCATATGTAATCTCTTGAAAACTTTGACAAGAACGAACCCAGTTAAAGCACCTGCTAACACACCCAAGATAATTGACAGAGGGAAGAATATAACACTTTTGAAGTCTACAATATTTGTCTGTTGAATTTGAATGAACAATGTGAATAAAACCACTGCATAGATATCATCAATCGAACTTCCTGCCAAAACCATCTGAGGAATACTCTTTTTTGTTCCTAACTTTTTATTGATTAAATCAATCATTCGAGGTACTACTACAGCTGGAGAAACTGCCGCAACTACACTACCTAAGATAAAACCTTCAATTAAAGTAATTGAAAATAACCAAACAGATAGAAAAGCAATAGCTAATATTTCAAGTGTTGCTGGCAAAAAACTAAGTAAGATAGCGCCTCGACCGACTACTTTTAAATCTTTTATATCAAGTGACAAACCCGCTCTCAGTAAAATGACGATCAGTGCTATTTTTCTTAAATCCGCAGATATTGATAGTATTGTCGGATCAATCAAATCAAAAACAAAAGGGCCTAAAATCATGCCGGTTATCATATAACCGATTAAACTAGGCACTCTTATTTTAATCATTATAGCATTTAAAGATAATCCTAATAAAATTATTAAGCTTAAACTTAGAATCATTTATGTACCTTTTCTTTCTTAATTTAAGTATAAATCGAATAATCTCTTTATTTTTTCAAAGTCAATAAATCGGGATTCTCTCAATATTTCTTTTCCTTCACTAAAAACTAATATTGTAGGTACTGTGAACACTAATTGTTGACCTTGAAACATTTCAACATCTTCAAGATAAAGTTCGTAAGCGGGAATGCTTGGATAATCATTCATGAACACCTTTAACTTTTCTGACATAGGTTTACATACTACGCACATTTTCGTTTTGGCAATTACTAAAGAAATCTCAGACTTTATTATACTTAAAAACTCGTGATAATTACTTATCTTTTCCATGATAACACCTCTAACAAATTATTATACTATATTTCAGGAAAAATACTAATACACTGTTTTTAATTTAATAAAAACTGGTATAATATTTTTATGAAATTATAAGGGGGATATGATGAACAATATCGAAATTCTAGAAGAAAGAATATATAAGCGGAATAAATGGACTTATAGCGTTAGTGGTATAGGTCGAGATATGATGTACACTTTGGTTGCATCTTTTTTAATGATTTACATTCAGTTTTCCGGATTAGGACTAACTCCTGGACAATTCTCGGCAATCTCCATTATTCTTATTTTAGGTAGAATATGGGACGGGATTAATGATCCGATTATGGGAAGCATCGTTGAAAATACAAAAACAAAATATGGAAAGTATAAACCATGGATTCTTATCGGGGCAGTCTTAACTAGCATCACGGTATTATTGATGTTCAACCTAAGACCTTCAGGGACAGCTTTTGTAATTTTCTTTGCAGTAATTTACTTTGTTTGGGAAATAGCCTGGACTTTAAATGACATCCCTTATTGGTCTTTGTTACCAAATCTTTCAAGAACTAAGAAAAAACGTGACCAAATCGCTTCAATGGTTGTTGTTTTCGCCGCTGTTGGTGCTTTTGCAGCTAATGCGATCGTAACCTTATTCACTGTAGGTAATGCGGTTGCAGGTTATAGAATTATCTCGATAACTTTTGTTGCTTTCTTTTTAATATGTACTGCTCTAACACTGTTCGGTGTTAAAGAACCTAGGAATATCAATCCTCATGAGGATGATAAAGTATCTCTGAAGCAAATGTTTTTAGCTATAAAAAATAACGATCAATTACTGTGGGTTACACTTTCACTTTTAATCTATACAGTTGGTAGTGGAATACTAGTTGCTTTAGGATATAACTTCTTTTATATTGAACTTGGATATGACGGAAATCTTGTATTAATTTTCATCGCAACTTTTGGTGCTGTAACGATTCTTATCCAAAGTTTCTATGCACAACTTGCTAAAAGATTCAAACGTTCACAACTATTTAAGTTTGGTATGATTATTATATCTTTAGGTTACTTGTTATTCCTTTTGATGGGCTACATTACTTTTATTCCAGTTAATATTATAACTGTATGTTTCTTCGGTGCCTTAGCATTTGGCGGACAAGCGATCATCTATTTAACTTTAATCATTAACATGACGAATACTATTGAATATAATGAATACAAAACCGGTAAAAGAAATGAAGCAATACTGTTTTCTTTAAGACCATTTGTTGTTAAACTTGCTAGTGCTCTTCAACAAGGCGTTATGACCTTAGTTTTAATTATTTTTGGAATTTATGTCTTAAGCCAAAATGTATCGGAACTTGAAGCCCAAAAAAATTATTTTGATACAATGACTATTTCCGAACAAATTACCTTTAAAGAAAATGTTGCAAGTAGAACCATTATTTTAGACGGTTTAGACATTGATCAAGAAAGAAAAGATCAAATATACGACGCTTTGCAGTTAGTGACTTTTGAAGAAGCGGATAATGGAAAAGAAGAAATGATTATTAATGCGGCAGCTGACTCAGCTTTTCGAGATAAAGCAACTTCAACAATGCGTTTGGGATTGAGGCTTGCAATCACTATATTGCCGATATTACTGATATTTATATCATATTGGTTAATCAATAAGAAATATATTATTAGTGAAGAATATTATGAGAAAATTGTTGGTGAAATCAGAGAAAAACTTAAAAAGTCAGAGGATGTAGAATTAATTGTATAAACTTGACATATGTCAATAAGTAATATAAAATATATAAGGAGGGAAAGAAATGTCGAGACCACAAAAACCAAGATATATTTGCCATCAACCTGAGCATTTAGTGTTTGGCCCAAAGGGAAAACGAGCAAATAGTCACGATCGTTTGAATATGTTAATCGATGAGTTTGAAACTGTTAGACTAATTGATTATTTAGGATATACTCAAGAAGAAGCAGCAGACCAAATGCAAGTCGCAAGGACCACAGTACAGAGAATATATAATGATGCTAGAAAAAAGTTAGCTGCTTCATTGGTAGACGGTAAGATAATCGTTATTGAAGGTGGAGAAGTCACAATGTGTGATGAAGATTGTGATAAGTGTTTAGAACCTTTAAGACTTAGAAGAAGACAAGGAAGAAATAGATTTCAATAGGAGGAAGCACATGAAAGTAGTAGCTATTGCAGTGAAAGATGAATTAATTGCCCAACATTTTGGACATTGTGACTATTTCGAAATTTTTGAAATAGAAAACAAAAATGTATTAAGAAATTATCAAATTAAAAATCCCCCACATCAAAAGGGAGCTTTACCTAACTTTTTGGATCAAAACAATGTCAATGTTGTAATTACCGGAAATCTAGGAGAAATGGCAGTTAATAACTTAACTAATTTAGGAATTGAAGCTATTAGAGGTGTTAATGGTAATCCTAAAGATATAATAGCTAGATACTTGAATGATAATCTTGAATCATCAAACGTTATATGTGATGAACACCAACATCACAATCACTGAGCAACTGATTAGATTTTACTCATATTTAATGTTATAATGTCATCAATAAAAAATAAAAATATAGGAGGACATATTAATGGAAGAAGTAAAAAAAGAATTTTATTCAATGCCTTTAATTGGCGACAAAGCCCCAAGTTTTACAGCTGTAACAACACAAGGAACAATCAACTTTCCTGAAGACTATGAAGGAAAATGGGTGATTCTTTTCTCTCATCCAGCAGACTTTACACCAGTATGTACAACTGAGTTTATGACTTTTGCTAGCATGATTGATGAGTTTGAAGCTTTAAACACACAATTAATCGGGCTATCAGTTGACTCGCTTTATGCCCACATCGCTTGGTTAAGAAAAATCCAAGAACTAGAATGGAAAGGCATGAAGAACATCGAAGTTAAATTCCCATTAATCGAAGACATCAGAATGGATGTAGCTAATAAATTTGGTATGATTCAACCAAATCAAAGCAACACTCAAGCAGTTAGAGCAGTTTTCGTTATTGACCCTAAAGGAGTTATCAGAACTATTCTTTATTATCCATTATCAATGGGTAGAAACTTTGATGAAATCAAACGTATCATTTTGGCTTTACAAAAAGCTGATCAAGATCATGTAGCTACCCCAGCTGACTGGAGACCAGGAGACGACGTTATCGTTCCAACTGCCGGTTCATGCGGTACTGCAAAAGAAAGAATGGAATCAAAAAATGATGACCAATATTGTTTAGATTGGTTCATGTGCTTCAAGCGCGAAAAGAAATAGTTTTACTAAATATAAAAACCGGACTTCTTTAATTAGAAGTCCGATTTTTTATTAAGATATTTGATTACCAGATTTTCTATATAGATAGGTTTAGATACATAATATCCTTGTATCTCATTTATTCCATTTTCTAATGCGAAATCAACTTGTTCTTTAGTTTCTGCACCTTCTAATATGATTCCGAATTTCATTGTTTTTACTAGATTGGCAATAGTTTGTAACATGACTCCATCATCTTTTTCAGGATAGTCTTTAATGAAAGACCTGTCGATTTTTATCTTGTCAATTTTAAGTTTCTTAAGAACTTCCAATGATGAAAATCCAGTTCCAAAATCATCAATCGCTACAGTTATGTTTTTTGTATGAAGATAATCGATTATTGCATTTGTCTTATCTTTGTTTTCCAAATAACCGCTCTCAGTAATCTCAAAACAGAAATTTTTTGAAGGTATAGGGCTCTTTTCAATGATATTAACTAAATTTTGAATAATTTGATCACTAAAGAAATCAAAAGAGGTTAAATTAATTGATATTCTAAATTTATCAGTAAGATACTTCACATAAGGCGTAAAATCTTTAATGACTTTATTTAGTACCATTAAACTCAACTGATTGACAAAGAATGAATTTTCAATAACTTTGATAAATTCAATTGGGGAAACATTTCCTAAAATCGGACTATTCCATCTAAGTAAAGCTTCAACACCTGTGAACTTATTCTTTGAAACATCTTTTTGAATCTGATATTGCAAATAGAACTCATCATAATTGAAACCATGTTCAAGCTGTGTAAAAATATCTTTTTCTCGAATTATTGACTGTTTGATTGATTCATTATAAACTAAATGTTTGATATTTTTCATGTTCTTTGACATCTGTAATGCTATGAAAGCATTCTCAATCAAATCTGTTTTCGTTATGGTTTTATTATCAGCTTTTGCAATCCCGAAATTATACTCTAATCCTGAGTTGACATTTGGTTGATGCTTATATTTATCAATTAGATAATCAATATAGTCGATAACATCATTATATGATTTATCAATCTGATCGAGTAGAAAATAGATTATTGTATAATTTTCACTAGGTACAGAAATTCTATAGTTTTCACTTAGATTTCTACTTAAAAAGACTGGAAAGGAAATTGGTTTGATATTGTTATTGTTGATGATATCAAATCCTTTTTTACTTTTTTCATTAAATGTCTTAACAATCATAAAAACTGATTTGTTAACCTTAAAGTCTTCATTTTCATAAGCTTTAGCCAATAGTTTAAAATTCTCAATTGATTCAAAATTACTAGAAAAAACTAATGAATCAATTTCAATTAAAGGATCTGAATAAATAGCTAAGAAGTGTTTGATATTTCCTCCAGAAGCAGTTTCAGCTTTAACCCGTAAATGCTTTAGTATATATATTCCATCTTTACTTATATTCCAAATGTTTTTGGAAAAGATTTCATCGGATTTTCTTAATATCGACTTAATTCCTAAATTTAATTGTCCTAAGACTCGTCCGGGTTTTTGGCCTTGAATACTTTTTAATTTGTAGCCAAAAATGTCTTCAAAGGTTTGATTTACATAAGTAATCTCTCCTTTTTCATTAGTTATTAAAACTCCATCTTTATTTCTATCAGATAAATACATATTGGCATTGAGTAATATTCGATCATTACTCTTGCTTTTCAATAAATTTGAAACAAGGATGATAACAACAAAAGATAAAGCGTTAATAACAAAAATTAGAACTGGGTATTTAACAAACATTCCACCATACTCGTCATACACGCTTTCAATATCAATCACAGCGTAAGTTCTATAGAAGAAATCATCATTATAGATGTTTTCCCCTAAGAAGTTAGATAGTTTAATATTATCTTTAATGATGGTTTCGTCATCTTTGTTTAAAAACTCAATATAATCACTATTAGTTTGGCCATATTCATTCACCAAATCATAAAATCCAGGTGATATACCCCAAACTTCCATTTCATTGATAATTCCAAGTTCGATGAATCTCGATTGATCACTAACGTACTGACCAAAAATCTCTAGTAAATAATTGGCGTTATATTCTAAGACCAGTGTTCCGTGCTTTGTATTTGAACTGTCATAAATGTTAATTATTATATTTGTTAATGGTTTCTCAATAACAACTTCATTAACTAAATCTTGTTCTAAGTAGATTGGAGCTATATACGCTTGATCCTTACTTAAAAGTTTTGAAAAATTAAAATACTCTTCGGTTTCGCGATTTATTAGATTACCATCATCTACAAAGTAAAGACTTTCAATTTCATCTCTCAATAGCCAGACAATTTGATCTCCATCTAAATCTAAGACTTCAATACTAGCAAACTGAGGCTTATTATTTGATATTCGATAAAGCAATTGTTTAGCATCTTCAAGCGTTTCAGGAGTCTTAGCATTTATATAAGCTTGCATTTCATCAGAGTCTGCTATTACTTGCAAATCATTGTAAGTATTGTTGATTGCGTTTGAGATTATGAAATCGATAATATTTACTTTTTCACTAGCTAAAGACTGTTGTTGGACTTTTAAAGCTTCTTTTTCCGAATTTAATACAGCAAAATAACTCCAATTTATTAATCCTAAGATTGGAATGGCAAGAACCAATAACCAGAAGTTATTGGATATTAAACTTATAAATTTTCTGAGATTCTTTTTCAATGATTTAAGCATTTTTGTAACCTCAAATTAAAAGCTGTTATCACTTAATTATATCACAATAAAATGACCGTTGTCACTTAATCAGCCAAATAAAAATAAAGAACTCGGGATAAGTTCTTTATTTTACTTAATATATTAATTGAAACTTAAGTTAAGTAGTACTGGATTATGATCAGAGTATTTAAAGTTTTCGTTTAATGTTTCAATATTGTTTATTACTAGATTATTAGATACGATAAAGCCATCAATTACATAATATTGGTTGTTTTCAAGGTTTTGTGAATCATAAGGTTTATTTAACAATCTACAAGTAGGATTTGAGATATCTACTGCAAAACTAAAATCATTATCGATAAACCAGTCTTCTTCCATAGGATAGGCTTCCCACAACTCTTGATCTTTTAAAGCGTAATGGTAAGTATAAGACTCATCTTGATTAATTGTTACAGCTTGAGGGAAAGTCTGGTTGAAATCTCCACCAACAACAACATAGTTTCCGGCATCATATTCAGCTAACATTATCTCTTTTAGCGCTTCCATCTCTTCAAGTCGCATCGTTCCATCATCATAAGCTGATAAATGGACATTGATAACTACTAGATATTTATCGCTATTTTGAATCGGATATTTACTAATTAGCATAGCTCTTTTAAGATTAGCAAGGCTTACAGGCCAAGAAAAGCTTCCAGGTAATTGATGTCTTTCAGCTGATTCTGTATAGAAGTCGCTAAATGTTACTACACCAGAATTAACTTTACCCATCATTTGCATTGGATTAAGTGGGAAAGGAACAAATATACAACGATAATTGTAGGCTAAAACCGAACTTTTTCCTAACACATCTTGAAAATGGACAAGTTGATTAATATTAAAAGATCTATTGCTGTCAACATCAACTTCTTGCAATAGGTATATGTCGGCAGGGTTATCATTTAAAATACTTGTAATTCCATTTAGATTGTTTTCAACACCTTCTATATCATCCATTCTTGCCTTTTTTCCACCATCCATAACGAAATCTTCAGTTTCACTAAGAGAAGCATAGCCAATATTAAATGTCAGGATTGTTAAATCTTCATTAATATCAACATAATATTCGGATGAGTCATCTAGATTATCTTCAACATTCAAGATAGTAATTTCGGCTGGTCGATACTCGAAAATTTGTAGTGTTAGAATAAATCCTAAAACGAATACAATCAAAACAACAACAATGATAAGAAATATCTTTAATACCTTTTTCACATTTAACACCTCTTTATATCAAATATTATACAGTATTTTTTATAAATATAATTATATTTTTAAATATTTATTGTATAATTTGACTGAGGTGAAAGTATGAACAGAGTAATTATCAAAGACATCTATAGTAAAAACTTAAAAAGAAATAAAAGAGTAAGGATTATTTTGCCTTTAAACTACAGTTTAGATAATAAGTCTTATCCCGTAATCTATATGCACGACGGACAGAACTTAATTGATCCATCACCTTTTAGCAATCATTCGTGGGAAGTTATGGAAACGATGGATCAATATTATGAGCAACTTGGTGGAGTGATAATCGTTGGTGTGGATAGTGATAGCGTCTATCGCATAATGGAATATTCAAATGATTTAAATCGTTCTGCGATTAAAAGACTTAAAAGCATGAATGCTGAAAATATAAAGCCAGAAGCAGATGAATACGGTAAGTTTTTGGTTGAAGAACTAAAACCTTTAATTGATAAAGAGTTTCAAACTAAGAAAGAAAAAGAGTTCACATTTATGGCCGGTAGTTCTTGTGGAGGAAATATCAGCATCTATTTAGGATTAAAGTATCAAGATGTATTCTCTTGCATTGGTGCTTTTTCTCCTGCTTACTACATCGTAAAAAAGGGATTATATGAATTTTTAGATAGTATAGAGATTAATCAAACTTTTAGAATTTATCATGATATGGGTACTAAAGAAAACGGATTTTTCAGCAAAATTTATTTCAATGAACAGAAAGTTTTCCATGATTACATCTCAAAGAAAATGCCTAAAGAAAACCTATTGCAAGTGATTGATGAAGGCGCAACTCATTCGGAATTACATTGGGCAAAACGCTTTAAAAAGTTCTTTGAATTTTGCCTAAATAAAAAAGTTGCAAATAAAAATTAAAAGAGTATAATACTATATGGCGAAATGGAGTGAATAGTATGAAATTAGTAATTTATGTAATGACTCAAACTAAATATCTCGAAGAGTTTTTAACAGAACTCAACAACAACGGCATTAAAGGAGCTACAATTATCAGTTCTACTGGTATGGGTAGAACTTTAGCTAAAAGTGACGATATGCATATGTTTGGATCACTAAAATTTTTGTTTGAAAACAAAAGAACTGAGTCAAATGTTATTTTGATGGCGTTGCCTGATGAAAAGGTAAAAACAGTTTATAAGGTAATTGAATATGTTTGTGGAAACCTACAAGAACCTGATTCTGGTGTCGCATTTACGGTGCCTATTGAAGAAACGGTAGGATGTAAGCTTTAATCATGAACTATTTAGTTTTATTTTATACTGCCGTCATTATCGCTACAGGTCTTTTATTTGGAAAAATTGCAAAATATCTTAGATTGCCAAACGTTACAGGCTACCTTATCGGTGGTCTTTTAATTGGACCTTCAATCTTAAACATTGTTAAAGAAGATGCATTACCAGGGTTAGAAATCGTCTCTGTCGTCGCTTTAGGTTTTATTGCCTTTACAATCGGTAACGAACTAAAATTTAAGTATTTTAAGAAAGTAGGAGTTAAACCTGTTATCATTGCTTTCTTTGAATCTTTTGTAGCTGTAATAGCTGTTTTATTAGGATTAATTGTATATTTCCTAATCATTGGAGAATTAACAATCGAAAATATTAGATTCGCTTTAGTTCTGTCAGCAATCGCTGCTGCGACTGCACCAGCGGCAACTCTAATGGTTGTAAGACAATATCAAGCTAAAGGTCATCTAACGGAAACTTTGATTAGCGTTGTAGCAATCGATGATTCCGTTGCAGTATTATTGTTTGGTATTTTTGTTGCAATTGCCAACGCTTTAAATCCTGTTGGAGATGTATCAGTGGCTATGCAAATTTTGCATCCAATCTTTGAAATATTGATTTCTCTTGGAATTGGTATTTTAATAGGAGTAGTCTTAATATTAGGTTGTGTTTGGTTTACTGGACGTGGAAACAGAATTTCTTTAACCGTAGCTTCGATTATTCTAACAGTTTACTTAGCAAAAGTATGGGGCGGTTCATCAATTTTAGCCGCAATGGTTCTAGGACTTTTATTCACTAACTTTTCTAGCAAACAAGAAAAGGTTAATGAACTTATCTATTTCTTTACACCACCAGTTTATGTAATGTTCTTCGTCTTAAGCGGTGTAGAACTTAAACTATCTGTTCTAGTTACAGTGGGTGTTTTAGGAATTTTATATGTATTTCTCAGAGTATTTGGTAAGATTGGTGGAGCTTATATTGGTGCAAAGATTACCAAGAGTGAAAAGAAAGTTCAAAAGTATCTAGGTTTTGCACTTATACCTCAAGCCGGAGTCGCAATCGGTTTGAGCCTGATAGCTTCAACAGCTTTAAATCCGGAGTTAGGCTCACAAATTAGAGCGATTGTTCTATCCGCTACAGTCATTTATGAATTAACCGGACCACTTATTACAAAAATTATTCTTAAGAAAGCTGGAGAAATTTCCGCTTTAGCATAAAAAGAAGGAATCTTCCTTCTTTTTTTATAAAAAAATATATAAAAATGTTATAATAGAAAATAGGATTTTTCATGTTTCGAGGTGGATATTTATGGAATATATTAAAGTGGGAGTTATCGCCACAACAAAAGGTTTAAAAGGTGAAGTAAGAATCAAGTCCCTTACTAATATGCAGGAAGATCGTTTTAAGCCAGGCAATAAAATATTTCTTATTGAAAATAATAATTATCTAGAGTTAACGATAAAATCACACGCCATTCATAAAAATCAAGATGTATTGGTTTTTAAAGGTTATGAAGACATTAACAAGATTGAGAAGTATAAAGGTTATGATTTATTCGTTCCTATTGATCAAGAAGTTTTTCTTGATGAAAATGAGTTCTTTATTGAAGAGTTAATCGGATTAAAAGTATACCAGGGAGAAGTTTACAAAGGTGAAGTAGTTGACATAGTGACTTATCCTCAAGGTGATTATCTCGTAGTAGAAACTGAAACTGGAGATAAACTAGTTCCTTTTCGCGATGAATTTATCGAAACCCAAGATGATGAGAAAATATCTGTAGTGGAAATGGAAGGTCTTTTATGAAAATAACAATCTTAACACTTTTTCCGGAAATGGTTGAACCTTTAATCAACTCTTCGATCTTAAAACGAGCTCAAGAAAAAAAACTTGTAAAATTTGAAATAGTTAATTTTCGCGAATTCTCGACAAATAAACATAAAACCGTTGATGATACTCCTTATGGTGGCGGAAGCGGAATGGTACTTTCAGTAGAACCAATTTATTATGCCTTAGAATCACTAGAAAAACCAAATCACAAGATTTTACTATCACCTCAGGGGACTAAATTTGATCAAAATAAAGCAAAGCAATTGCTTGAAGAGCAACATCTTACTTTTATCTGTGGACATTATGAAGGATTTGACGAAAGAGTTTTAGAATTCGTTGATGAAGAGATTTCATTAGGAGACTTTGTAATGACTGGCGGGGAGATAGCCGCTATGGCAATGATTGACTCTATCGTAAGGCTTATACCAGGTGTAATAGGCTCGCAAGAATCGTTTGAAAAAGACTCTTTCTACGACGGCCAATTGGACTATCCTCAATATACAAAACCAAGAGAATTTAGAGGCTTAGAAGTGCCAGATGTTTTACTCTCAGGCGATCATGCAAAAATTGAAAAATGGCGCCAAGAAATGTCAAAAAAGAAGACGCTTGAACGAAGACCGGATTTAATCAAAACTGAAAAATAATCTGAGAAAAAAATATTTGCTTTATAATAATCTATATGATATAATACATATCGCTGAAAAGAATATATCATGCCAATGTTCCGCTGGTTAACCCATGAACACTAGGTAAATTTTAAAAAGGAGTTGACCAAAATGTCGCAGCAATTAATTAAAGATGTCACTCAAGAATTTATGAGAAATGACATTCCTGAATTCCGTCCTGGAGATACTTTAGAAGTTGGTATCAAAATCAAGGAAGGTAACAGAGAGAGAATCCAAGTTTTCGAAGGTCTTTGCATTAAAAGACAAGGTGGAGGAGTTAGTGAAACATTCACAGTAAGAAAAATTTCTTACGGTGTAGGTGTTGAAAAAACTTTCTTAGTAAATTCACCAGTTATTGAAAAAATCGAAGTTAAACGTCGTGGTAAAGTTAGAAGAGCTCACCTCGGATACATTCGTGGATTATCTGCTAAACAATCAAGAATCAAAGAAAAAAGATAATTTTAACAAAAAGACGAATGAAAATTCGTCTTTTTTCATGCTTTAACCCTCAGTTATGAAAAATTTTCATAAAAGCGATTGCAGTGTCGATTATTTGTGATAAAATATATATCAATCAATACTTTTAAAGAGGAAGGGGATTGATTATATGAGTAAAGCTACTATTTACAATGTGGCAATCAAAGCGGGAGTATCACTAGCGACAGTTTCAAGAACACTAAATAATCCAGAAAAAGTAAAACCAGAAACTAGAGATAGAGTACTTCAAGTTATAAAAGAATTAGGTTATAAACCAAATGCTTATGCAAAAGGCCTAGCCAGTAGAAAATCAACGTCTGTAGCCATTATTGTGCCTGATATGTCAAGATCATCAGTTGCTGAAATGGTTAACGGTATAGCGGTAGAAGCTAAGAAGTATGATTATTCTTTGATTCTTTATGTTTTGAAGGATAAATATGCTAATGAAACAGAAATGATGCAAGAAGTAGTTGCTTCACAGGCTGACGGAATTCTTTATATGAATGATGAAATCAATGAAGAACAGTATAATACTCTAAATATGATTCAAGACGAATATGGTGTTCCTGTAGTTTTAGCTAATACCGTTTATCCTTATGATAGTTCATTAACAACTGTATCAATTGATTATTATCAAGCAGCTTATGAAGTTACTAAGAAACTTGTTGATGAAGGCAGGAAGAACATATTTATGCTCACAACTGCCAGAAAATACATGGTAAATGACTTGAAAGAGGCTGGATATCAAAAAGCTATCGAAGAAGCCGGATTAGAAATGAATATATTTAGAACCAGTGGAGATATCACTATCAATACTATTCATTTTAATGAACTTCTTAAAGACAACGGACATCTTATTGACGGTGTAGTTGCAGTAAGGGATTCCATAGCTGTTTCATTCATAAATCAAGCGATTGAGAAGGGTAAGAAAATACCTGAAGACATATCTGTTTTCGGCTTCCAAAACACTAAATATGCATCACTTTCACGTCCTAAACTTTCTTGTGTAGATATTCCTATTATTGATATAGGAGTTAAAGCAATGTATCTGTTGAAGAAAGAAATTGATGGTCAACACATTGAAGAAAAGTTTAATGAACTTCCACATAACATTATATTAAGACAAACAACAAAATAGACTGTGAATGAGCGAGAATAATTAGAATAATTGTAAATTTAGAGATTCGGTGGCTGGTGAAAACCGAACAATTCCTTATTATTCGTTACACTCAGGAGTTATGCTTTTATAGCACGGTAAATCCGTTATCTTTACAAGTGCACTTATTAAAATAAGTGAATTAAGGTGGTACCGCGGAAACATTCGTCCTTTAAATTTTTTAAAGGACGTTTTTTTATTTTATAGGAGGGAAGAATTATGAATTTATATGAAGATTTAAAATGGCGTGGGTTATTATATCAACAGACAGATGATGACCTAGCAGAGAAGTTGAATAACGAAAAACTTGTTTTTTACCTAGGAGCTGATCCAACAGCGGATAGTTTGCATATAGGACATCTTTTAGCATATTTAGTGGCTAAAAGACTTGAAGATTACGGTCATAAACCAATTCTTGTAATCGGTGGAGGAACCGGTTTGATTGGAGATCCAAGTTTTAAGAGCCAAGAGCGTAAACTATTAAGCATTGAAGAATCGCTTAAGAACGCAGAAGGAATCGCAAGACAAGCAAAACATATCTTGCCTGAAGCTACAGTTGTAAACAATTACGATTGGCTTTCTTCTTTAAATGCTATTGAGTTTCTAAGAGATATCGGTAAACATTTCAATGTTGCTTATATGATGAGTAAAGATTCAGTGAAATCTCGAATTGAAAATGGCATATCTTTTACTGAGTTTTCTTACCAAATCATTCAAGCTTGGGATTTCGAACATTTGTACAGAAATTACAACTGTACTTTACAAATTGGTGGTCAAGATCAATGGGGTAATATTACAGCCGGAATGGAGTTAATCAGAAAGATTCATACCATAGAAGCTAAAGTTTATGGAATTACTTTCCCATTAGTAACTAAGGCTGATGGCACTAAGTTTGGCAAGACCGAATCAGGTGCTGTTTGGTTAGATAAAAACAAAACTTCAGTATACGATTTCTATCAATACTGGATTAACACGGCTGATCAAGATGTTATTAATAGATTAAAACAATTTACTTTTTTAAGCAAAGACCAAATTGATGAGTTGGAAGAAACTCTAGTTAAAGAACCTGAAAAACGTCTAGCACAAAAGGTTTTAGCTGAAGAAATAACCAAGATTGTGCATGGAGAAAAGGAACTTATGAAAGCAATAAAAGTTACCGAAGCATTATTTAGTGGTGATGTCAGTGATCTAGATATTGAAGAAATAGAAATGGGATTTTCGAATCTAGACTCTATCGAAATAACTGATGAAAAACCATTGATCGATTGTCTTATTGATTTAAATATCGCTAGTTCTAAACGTCAAGCCAGAGAGTTGATTACTTCAAACGCTATTACTGTTAATGGTAATAAAGAAACAGATTTAGATTTTCTTGTAAAAAAGGAAAATGCACTTCATCAGAAGTATACCATTATCAGAAAAGGTAAGAAAAAATACTCAATAATCAAGCATAAATAAAATGCATCACTCCAAATTTTGGAGTGATGCTTTCTTTAATCATTAACTTTGACAACAAACTTGTCAATATAGTTCTTCTTTAAAGTCTTAATACGGATACTTAAGTTTTCAATAACAAACTCTTCTTCGGTAAGTTTGTCTGGAATATAACCAATTCTTTCAATAATCAACCCACTTAATGTTTCTGGATCATCATTGATATCTACCTTGAAATAACGGTTGAAATCTTGGATTTGGATTAAACCGTCTACAATATAAACTTTTTCATCGATTTTCTTAATTGATTTATCGGATTCATCAAATTCATCATAGATGTTGCCGACAATTTCTTCTAAGATATCTTCTAAAGTGATAATTCCATCGATTCCGCCATAACTATCAAGCAATATGGCAATTTGATGATTTTCTTTTTGCATTCTTCTGAACAAAACATTGATTTTTATATTGTTTGGAGCGTAAAAAGGTTCTCTAAGAAGTTTTTTATAATCAACACGGCTAAAGTTCTTTTTCTTAGCTTCAATTAAAACATCCTTAACGTGAATTATACCCACAAGGTTATCGATAGTTTTGTTGAAAAAAGGAATCCTTGTATAAGGTGCTTCAATAATCATTTGAATTATATCTTGCTTATCTTCGTTAATATCAATTGCATAGATATCAGTCCTAGGAGTCATTATGGTTTCAGCATGGATGTCATCAAACTCAAAAATGTTTTCGAGCATCTCTTTTTCTTGCCCTTTATATAACCCTTGCATATGACCAGATCTAATCATCTGTTTGATTTCATCTTCAGATGTTTTATCTAAGGATTCATCTTTTTTAATACCTAACAATTTCACTACGCCATTTGTTGTTATTGTCAGTAACCATACAGCTGGACGAGTGATAAACATCATAATTTTTAACACGCCAATAGATAGCATCGCAACTGTAATCGGGCTATTCAAAGCTATTCGTTTTGGGACTAATTCGCCAAAAACCAAAGTAATAAAAGAAAGCACCAAGGTTATTAAAACTACCGCAAAATTGAATGATAAATTAATTCCGATATTTGCAGTAGCATCAACTAGATTTTGAGCTAGATTTGATCCTGCTATAGCACTTGATAAAAATCCAGCTAGAGTAATAGCTACTTGGATTGTTGATAAATATCTAGTCGAATCCTTGCTTAATGTCTGAAGTTTCTTCGCCTTTTTGTTTCCTTCATCGACAAGTTTTTGAAGTTTATTGGGATTAATCGATACTAGTGCCATTTCACTAGCAGCGAAAAAACCATTAATCAAAATCAAGATAAAAACTAATATTAATATATATACGTCTTCCATACACACCACCTAGTAACTATTATACAATATTTTATGAAATAAAAAAGATAAAGCCAAATTAAGCTTTATCTTTCAGATAATTTTTTTGGTAAATTAATCTTAAAGCATTTAGTACACATAAAATAGCAACACCTACATCAGCGAAAATCGATAACCACATCCA
>JAVEQW010000084.1:0-4620 GCA_034007385.1 Candidatus Izemoplasmatales bacterium | reverse complement strand
TTCCCAAGAGAAGAATTAGACAGAACAGACGAAACTATTCTTGACGAACATTATAATCACGATGAAGCTGTAGGAGCTTTTGAACTAGATAAGAAAACATATATTAAAGAGCTAAATAAAGAGGAGATCTAATATGGCTCAAAAACAGATTTTCCCAACCAAGGGAAATTTGTTAGCTTTAAAAAAGACTGTAAAATTAGCTGAACTCGGCTATGAGTTGATGGATAGAAAACGTAATATCCTGATTCGTGAGATGATGAAACAAGTTGAAAGAGTTAGGACATTAAGAAGCAAAATTGCTTATATCTATCAAAGAGCTTATTTTACGCTACAAGAAGCTAACATCACTTTGGGAGTTATCAACGATATTGCCAAAGCAATCCCAATCGACAATAATCTCGATATTACTTATCGTTCGGTAATGGGAGTTGAAATTCCAAAAGTATTATATGAAGAAGAAGATGTCAAAATCAGGTATGGTATATCAAGTACCAATACCAAATTTGACTATGCTTACAAAAGTTTTCTGAAAGTTCGTGATCTTACATTAATTTTAGCTGAAGTTGACAACAGTTTATATCGATTGGCAGATGCGATTCGTAAAACTAGAAAAAGAGCTAACGCTTTAAAAAATATCGTTATTCCAGATTATCAACTGAAAATCAAATTTATCAGCGACACTTTGGAAGAAAAAGAGAGAGAAGAGTTTACAAGAAGAAAAATCATTAAATCTTCTCAACAAAAAAAGTTGTCTCAAAAAGATATTTCTTGACTAATTGAGAATAATATAGCATAATATTTTATGACTCTTTTAGGGGTGTGGTGTCAACGGTAGCACGACAGTCTCCAAAACTGTTTGTACGGGTTCGAATCCTGTCACCCCTGCCATTTTTGAGTCTAAAACAATATCAAGTAAAAGACATTTTATTCACAGAATGTCTTTTTTTATATATTAATATTTAAACTAAATATCAAAATTTGATACATATCAATTGTTTAAGATGTTTACCACTGATGTTTTGATGAAAAAAACGGTTTTTATTATCTTTTATTTTTTAGCAATTATGATATAATGTAATAAGACTGAAAGCGTTTTAAATGGAAGGAGATTTATTATATGAACGAATATAAGGCGAATGCTTTAAGAAACGTTATCCTACTTGGCCACTTAGGAAGTGGCAAAACATCTTTATCAGAATCTTTAGCTTTTACAGCTGGAGCGATTGATAAGAAAGGTAGTATTGAGAAAAAAACAACAATTTCTGACTATACTCCAGAAGAACAAGGGAAACTTAGTTCTCTTTCAACTGGATTATTGCCATTAGAATTTAAAGAAACTAAAATCAATATTTTAGATGCTCCAGGAGCTGATGAATTAATTGGTGATATCACTCATTCTTTAGCTGTTGCTAATGCTGCAATTTTAGTTGTTGACGCTTCAAGCGGTGTTCAAGTTGGAACTGAAAAAATGTGGTTAGAAATCAAAAAAAGAAATTTACCTGCAATTATTTTCTTGAACAAAATGGATAAAGAAAATATCAAGTTTGAAGAGGTTCTAGAAGAAATTAGAACAAAACTTGGTAAACAAGCTGTTCCTTTCTGTTTACCACTAGGTAAAAGCGATGAATTCAACGGATTTGCGGACATCGTTGAATTAAAAGCAAGAATTTATGATGGTACAAAATCAGTAGACGGTGACATTTATCCAGACAAAATGGAAAAAGTTGAATCATTAAGACAAGATTTGATTGAAGCTGTGGCTGGATCTGACGAAGAATTATTAGAAAAATACTTCGAAGGCGAAGAACTTACAATGGATGAAATCCGTTCTGGATTAAAAAAATCTATCTATGCCGGAGAAGCGGTTCCGGTAGTTGTTGGTTCAAGTACAAAAGATATCGGGACTTTAACTTTATTACACATGATTCGTCAATATTTTCCAACAGTATCAGAAAATGAAGCAATGGTTGGTGTAAATGAAAAGGGCGCTGAAGTTAAAAGACATTATAAAGATGATGAACCTTTTTCAGCATTTGTTTTTAAAACTTTAATTGACCCATTTGTTGGAACCATCAACATTATGCAAATCAAGTCAGGTACTTTACAAAAAGATCAAGAAATTTATGTTTCAAGTAAGGAAAGTACAGATAAGGCTTCACAAGTATTTACTCTAATGGGCAAAAACCAAATTTCTATGGACGTTTTCCATGCCGGTGATATTTGTGCTATGGCTAAAGTAGCTGACGTTAAAACAGGTACAACTTTGTCTGATAAGAAAAATATCGTAGTTTATCCTCAAATCGTTTCTCCTACACCTACAATGTATGTAGCAATTAGACCTGAAAACAAAAAAGATGAAGATAAATTATCAAACGCTTTGGCAAAACTTCAATTAGAAGATAATACGTTAGAAGTTGTAAGAAACAAAGAAACTTCTCAACTTCTAATCGGTGGACAAGGTATGATTCATTTAGGTTACATTATCGATAAAATGAAAAACATGTTCAAAGTTACTTTAATATCTGAAGAACAAAGAATCGTTTATCGTGAAACAATTAAACAAACAGCTACTGCAGAAGGTAGATACATCAAACAATCTGGTGGTTCCGGATATTATGGTGTTGTAGTTATGAGATTCGAACCAAATCCAAACTCTGATTATGAATTCGCTGAAGAAATCTTCGGTGGAGCAGTTCCTAGAGGTTACTTCCCAGCTGTAGATAAAGGTTTACAAGAAACATTAGAACATGGTGTTCTTGCTGGATTCCCAGTTATCGGAGTTAAAGGTGTTTTAACCGATGGTAAATATCACGCAGTTGACTCTAATGAATTAGCGTTCAAAATGGCTGCTTCAATTGCATTTAAAGAAGCTTGCAAGAGCGCTAAACCAACAATTCTTGAGCCAATCCATAAGTTAGAGATTACCATTAAAGATGAATATCTTGGAGATGTTTTAGGTGATATCAATAAACGTCGTGGTAGAGTATTAGGTATGGAACCGGCTGTTGCTGGATACCAAAAAGTTGTAGCTGAAGCTCCAGAAGCGGAAATCACTAAATATACTATTGATTTAAAAGCTATGACTCAAGGTTCTGGAACTTTCTCAAGAGAGTTTGTCCGTTATGAAGAAGTGCCAGGAAACTTAATTGATAAGATTGTTGAAGAACATAAAAAATACGTTGAAGAACATAAATAAATATTATTAAAAAGGCAGTCAAAATTGACCGCCTTTTCTTTTTCAATTTTCTTGACACAATACTTCTTTGGTGGTAAAGTATTATGTGTGATAGAGTAATTGGAAAGGTGATAAATTATGGACAAAATAGGACTATTAATAGATAGTACAACACTCACAAGACAAGATTTAAAGAAATATAATTTTATAAAAACCGCTTACTTAAAAGTTATTATTGACAACAAAGAGTATTCTGAGAATGAACTTACATCAGAAGATATGGAAAACTATGTTTCTGGTTCACATAAGATGTTAACGTCTCAACCGGCACCTCAGAGTTTTGTTGATTTATATGAAGAGTTTCAAAAAGAAGGATATACTCATGTTTTAGTTGTATGTTTATCAGAAAAAATCAGTGGTACTTATCAATCGGCTTTAATTGCTAAAACCATGATGGAAGATTCAAAAATGGAAATCAGCATTCATTCACCTAAAACCGCTTCTTTCGGATTGGCTAATGGAATTTCTTTGGTTGCGGAAAAAATAGCTTCTGGCAAGAGTTTTAAAGAAATATCCGATTTTTATTATTTAGTTTTTAAGGAACCTCTAGTTACTTTTACTTTAGGAGATTTAATGCATCTTTTTAAAGGCGGAAGATTAAGTAGAGTTCAAGCTTTATTAGGTACTGTGTTAAGAATAAAACCGATAATTGAAATGATTGATGGGAAACTAGAATTAGTTAAGAAAACAAGAACCAATAACGCTTGTCTTGATTTTTTTAATGAAAAGATCGATTATTATGCAAATAAGTATGAAAATGTAGTTGTAGATATTATCCATTTAAACAATCTAGAATGGGCAGAAAAAATTGAAAATTACATTAAAAATAATTATCCAAAAATCATAGTTAATCATACTAATTATGTAAGTCCAGTCTTTTATGTTCATCTAGGAAATAAAGGTTTTGGAATTGCTATAGTTGGCTATTAAAGATAATAAATTTCTAGATTTTTTCTAGAAATTTGTTTTTTTTATTTTAAAAATATATTTCTTGACAAAAGAGATATGATTTAGTAAACTAGTAAGTGCGAAAATTATATGGCGATTGTGGCGAAGGGGTTAACGCATCGGATTGTGGCTCCGACATTCGTGGGTTCGAGTCCCATCAGTCGCCCCAATTATTTAACGAAAGAATGGGCTATGGCCAAGTGGTTAAGGCATCGGACTTTGACTCCGAGATCGGTAGTTCAAATCTACCTAGCCCAGCCATTTTTTTAGACCCGCTAGCTCAGTCGGTAGAGCATTTGACTTTTAATCAAAGGGTCAGGCGTTCGAATCGCCTGCGGGTCACCATCTTCATGCGGGCGTGGCGAAATTGGCAGACGCGCTAGACTTAGGATCTAGTTCTTATGAGTGCAGGTTCAAGTCCTGTCGCCCGCACCAAA
>JAVEQW010000083.1:0-4895 GCA_034007385.1 Candidatus Izemoplasmatales bacterium | reverse complement strand
GCGACTAATGATTGGGGAGCTTTAGGATATTTCATTTTAGGAGCTCTAGCTTTCGGAGGATTCATCGCTTCACTAATTGCTTCATTAATTCTCTACTTTAAAGATTTAAATAACTCACAAAAAAAAGATTAAGCAAAAAATGCTTAATCTTTACTCTTTATGCTTTTAATCCTGGAGTTTTAATGTTCAAGAATGAAAGCGTTGAATCATCATCAGCTTTGACAGACATAAACGTATCAGGCGGACATAAAACGCAATCCAACGCTTTTACTTTTACAGTTTCACCACCAATAGTAATTGAACCTTTACCTTCAAGAATAAAGAAAGTAACATCCATTGGAACTTTGTGATCAGGTATAGCTTGCCCCTTATTCAAAAACAGATTTTTGATTGTCGCATTATCATGATCCACCAATGTTTTTGCGCTGACATTATATTTGTTCAATACTGGTAAAACTTCATTCATATTAACATGTTTCATATAATCACCTCATTTTTGTTTATTCTAGCATGAAAGGTTTTTCTAAGCAAATGATATTGCTGTTTTATTTTGATTGACATCAAGACTATTTATCTATAGAATATTTACAAAAGACTATTTGCGAGGAAGAATATGATAAAAAATTACTTATTTGATTTAGACGGTACACTTCTGCCTCTAGATGAAGAAAACTTCATAAAGAAATACTTTCACCTTTTAGGCCAAAAATTCTATGAAATTGGTCTTGACCCAGAAACAATGATCAAAAGATTATGGATAGGCACTAAAAATATGATTCAAAATGAGGGTTTAAAAACCAATGAAGAAGTATTTTGGGATGCTTTTTTGCCGGAACAAGAGGATAAAGAAGAAATCAAGAAAGCACTAGAAAAGTTTTATCAGAACGAGTTTGAAGCAGTTAAAACTTCCACTAATCCTTCCTACGTCTCAAAGACAATAATAGAAATTCTAAAAGAAAGAGGAAAAACAATTGTTCTTGCGACAAATCCGATTTTTCCATTTGTTGCCACTAAAAAAAGGATTGAATGGGCTTTACTAAATCAGGATGATTTCTCTTTAATAACAACTTATGAAAATAGTAACTTCGCTAAACCTAGTCTTTCTTATTATGAAATGATTTTAAAAAGACTCAATTTAGATCCTGAAGAAACGATAATGATTGGTAATGATGCTCTAGAAGATATGGTAGCCCAAGGTTTGGGATTAAAAACATATCTAGTAACTGACTGTTTAAGCAATAAAAACAATATCGATATCAATCAATTTGAACATGGCACACTTAATGATCTTTTAACAAAAATAGAAAATGATGAATTTTAAAGGACGCAAAAATGCGTCCTATTCTTTTATATTTACTTCACTTTTAACGATTGGAATGGAAGTTCTAGCGCGGTTAATCTCATCTAAATCAATTTCGATTAATCTAACCTCCTCTTCACTAAACATTTCGGTAATCACATAACCGAACGGATCGACTAATATACTGTGACCATAGGTATTGTAATCTCCAAAAGATTCTCTTGAAGGGCTCACTCCAACCATAAATAACTGATTATCTATAGCTCTAGCTCTAAATGTTACTTGCCAGTGCATTGGTCCAGTAAAAGTATTAAAGGCAGCGGGTACAAAAATAATTTTTACGCCCTTTTTCATTAATTTATTGGCGAGAATTGGGAAACGAAGATCAAAACAAATCATTAAACCCATTTTTCCAAATTCCGTATCGAAAACTCCTAAATCACTGCCTTTAGAAAGCACATCTGCTTCATTGAAACTCTTACCATTAGGATAGTTCACACTAAATAAATGTACTTTTTGGTACTTGCTAATGACATCACCATCTCTATTAAAGACATAAATTGTATTGTAAACTCTACCTTTATTAATCTCAGGAACTGAACCACCTACAATATAAGTATTAAATCTAATAGCTAAAGCTTTCAACCAAACTAAAACTTTTGATTCAGTAAATTTACCGTAATCATTAAAAGAGGTGATTTGGTATGGTGTAGTAAACATTTCCGGCAAAACTAAAAAATCGATCTTTTCACTTTGATATTTTTCAATCAATGATTCAATATTTTTTAATGTATCATCAATTTTTTCTTTTACAGTATTTTGAACCATTAATATTTTCATAACCTTACTCCTTAAAACTATAATACCATAAAATGAAAAATCTTAAAATTTTAAAATTGACATTACTTTTAAAACCACTCATAAATGTAGTATAATAATTTTGATGAGGTAGATTCTATGAAGAGACATTGTAAATATTGCCAATATGATTTTTTAGATGGCGACATAATTCAAATAAAAGACAATTTTATTCTTTTTAATACAGACGATTTGATAGAATACATCTATCAAATTAATGATGGTTATATCAAGATGGTTAGATATTTAGAAAGCGGTGATGAAAAAATCATCGGTGTACTTGGACCTGGAGAATATGTTGCATTACTAGCAGTATTACAAAAAAAGGATAATTACCTCGCAACCGCTATCAGTTTAACACCAACAATACTCAAAAGAATCCCTAAACATGAAGTGTTAAACTCCTATAACAAAAGCCCTGAGTTTAGAGATCGTTGTTTAACCTGCGCCGTCTCAAGAACCAACACTTTCCAAAATAATCTAGTTAACTCCGCAAGCATTGATACTTTCGAAAGAATCATTAATACTTTAAAAGCTCTTTATGAAAAGTTTGGGTATCAAGAAAATAACCAACAAGTAATTGATCTTCCGTTCTCAAAAACAGTCTTAGCCAATATCATCGGGATTAGAAGAGAGACACTTTCAAGAAGTTTGAAAACACTTCAAGAAAGAGAAATGATCTTTTTTGAAAAAAATAAATATATTTTAAACTATGTGATTTAAATCACAGTATAAAAAACCTCCCAAAGTTATAATGTAATTATAAAGGGAGGTTTTTTTAATGAGCGAACTAATAAACAATTCAAAGGAAAGACAAGATAAACTTAAAAAACTAATCAAGAAAATTCATGATGGAATGCCAATAGATGAAGCAAAAAAACTATTTAAAGAGGATTTTGAAGAAATATCAACTGATGAGATTGTGGCTATGGAACAATCTCTTATCGATGAAGGAATGAAAGTAGAAGAAATTCAAAGCCTATGTGATGTTCATGCGGCAGTTTTTGATAAGAGTATCTCTGATATTCATAAACCAAAAGATATCACTAGAATCCCCGGACATCCAGCAAAAGTTTTTTCTGATGAAAACGAGCAAATCAGAAAACTAATAAAAGAAGAGATTAATCCGTATCTTACAAGAACTGATACAACAGCTTATTTGATGTTAAGAATCGGAATTGATCGCCTTGCTAATATCACAAAACATTATGCTAGAAAAGAATATCTTTTTTTCCCTAGCTTAGAGAAAAAAGGCATTAACGCTATCCCTAAAGTAATGTGGGGAGTGGATGATGAGATTAGAGCTGATATCAAGAATGTTCAGGCAATGCTTGATGATAAAGATCAAAACTTAGAAAATATCATAAAATCAATCAAAGCCGTTTTAGAACGTGTTGAAGATATGATTATCAAAGAAAATAATATTCTTTTACCTAAACTAGTAGATTTAATGAGTTTTTATGATTGGATTATGGCTGATCAAGGTAGTGATGAAATCGGCTATTTCTTAGAAAAACCTACAGAGAGTTGGAAGGTTGAAGAAAAGCCGATTGAAGAAGAAAAACCTTTTGATGGCGAAATAAGATTCGATGCAGGTAAATTAAACTCAGAAGAAATCAACGCAATATTCAATACCCTACCTCTAGATATGACATTCGTAGATAAAGATGGTCATGTTAAGTATTTTACCCAAGGAAAAGAAAGAATCTTTGAAAGACCAAAAACAGTCATTGGTAGACATGTAACTCTATGCCATCCACCCCAAAGCGTACATGTGGTTGAAGATATCATCAATAGCTTTAAGTCAGGAGAAAAAGATCAGGAAGATTTCTACATTAACTTTAAAGGCATGTTTGTCTTAATTAGATATTACGCCGTTAGAGACAAAGAAGGAAACTATTTAGGAACATTAGAAATGACGCAAGATATTAATCCGTTAAAAGCAATAACTGGAGAAAAAAGACTGGTAAGCAAATAAATGAAAATCTTATTTTTATCTCTAGGTTTCTTCTCAGTTTCATTGGGTATCATTGGTGTTATATTACCAGTTTTACCAACTACACCTTTCTTACTATTAGCGACAATTTTGTTTTCTAAATCTTCCGAAAAGGCTGATAAATGGTTTAAAAACAGTAAAGTTTATCAGAACCATTTAGCTGAATTTATTGAAAAGAAAAGTATGTCTAGAAAAAAGAAGTGGATCTTACTTATCTCAGTAGATTTGCTTCTACTTGTTGTTTTCTTAAGGCTTGATAGTATGTTTTTAAAAATTATCCTTATTATTCTTTTCTTAGCTAAACACTGGTATTTTTTCCGTTTTGTAAAAACGCACTAAAAATAAAGTTTTAAGAGTTCATAAATTAAATATTTATAGTATAATAGACTTTGGATATTTAAGGGGTGATTTCTTTGGAACATGTTTATGATTTAATAATACTAGGCGCTGGACCAGCAGGGTTAAGCGCATCGATATATGCCAAAAGAGCGATGATGGATTTCTTAATTCTTGAGAAATGGTTTCCTGGCGGTGAGATAGCAAATACATTTGAAGTGGAAAACTATTTAGGCGTCAATAAATTAAGCGGTATGGAACTCGCTAACAACATGGTAAAACATGTTGAAGATTTAGGTATTGAAATTACTGTTGATCCGGTAGTTAGCGTAGATTTTACTCAAAAAATCAAAAAGATTATTACTGAAAAAACAACCTATTTAACTAAAACAGTTCTTATCGCAA
>JAVEQW010000082.1:0-4909 GCA_034007385.1 Candidatus Izemoplasmatales bacterium | reverse complement strand
CACCTAATATTGATAATATAGGCCCAATATCAGGACATTGACTAACGTCTATCTTAGTTCCAATAGTTTGTGATTTAACAAATCTAAGAGAATCTCTTTCTTTAAACACTTTTCCACCCATTTTTTTAATTATATCAATTATAGCACTATCAGGTTGTAATGTGTTTTTACTTGCATTACTAATTTTTACATCTCCATTAATTATTCCTGCGACTGCAAAAAAGGCTAGTTGAGAATAGTCAACTTCAACGCTGTAATTTGTTGGTTTATATACTTGATTTCCTTTTATAAAGTAAACATTAGATTTTTTATTTATATTAATGTTAAAATTCTTTAGCACATCTATAGTTAGATCTACATACTTTTTTGATTCTAAATCACCGATGATTTCTATTTTTGAATCCCCATCTTTTAGAGGTAGAGAAAACAATAGACCGCTAATAAACTGAGAACTGACATTCCCAGGGATCTTATAATTACCAGGCTTTATTTCACCTTTAATATAGATACTATCTTCTTCCTTCTCAAATAAAATATTTTCTCTACTAAAGATATCTTCATAGATTGACAATGGCCTCTTTAACAATGAGTGCTTTCCGGATAATGTAATGCCTTTAGTATTGCAAAGGATGGGAATTAAAAATCGAAGAGTAGATCCGGATTCTTTACAGTCGATATTTTCATCACCAAAAAACGGAAGACTTCCATTTCCAGTAATGCTTAAAGCGTTGTCCATTTTTTCAATTTTCACACCAAGTCTTTTAAAAGCATTTATTGTTGCTTTAATGTCTTCAGAAAAATTCACGTTTCTAATCACGGATTTACCCTCAGCTAAAGAAGCACAAATAATTGCGCGATGAAGAATTGATTTAGATGGTGGGATTTTTATATTCCCTTTTGCAAATCCAGGATAGACTTTTACTTTCATTATGTACCTTAATTTCTTAATATTTTTTCTTTAATTTATTTGCCTTTTCCAATAAATCTCTTAATTTTTCAATATCATTATTTACTATCTCATTTTTTAACAAATTCAACTGTTCTACAAATAAATCGAGCCTTTTCAAAATGTATTCTGAGTTATTGATAAAGATATCGGTCCATAGAACGCTATTGTTCTTAGCTATTCTAGTCAAATCTTTATATGAATCCCCAGTAAAATCAAGGACATTTATTTCTTCATCATAAGAATTTACCAAAGCCATTGAGATTAAGTGTGTCAAATGGGATGTATAGGCTAATAAATCATCGTGAGTTTCCTTTGAAACAACAGATATTTTACCAAACTTCATATCTTTTGCTAGCTTAATCGTTAAGTCAACATTTGACTTCTTATTAAGAGGATAATCGATGACAATATAATTACTGTTTTCAAAAATTAAACTATCTGAGTTATATACCCCACTGGTTTCTTTACCAGCAATAGGATGAGTAAAGACTAAATCAAAATCATTCAATTCAAGTTTTTCGATTTCTTTAACAAGAGTTGTTTTTATTCCAGATACTTCAATAAAGACAGTTCCAGGAGTTATAAGTGACTTGTTGTCTTTAAAGAAATCAATGATATCATGTGGATATAAACACAAATAAATTAGGTTGTTCTTTTTTAAAAAATCATCTAAGTTATTGTAAATTCTATTAATATAATTATTTTCATAAGCATATTTTAAAGCGTTAATATCTTTATCGTATGCATTTATAGTGTGATTTGCGTTCTTTAATGATTGAGCGATAGATCCGCCGATAAGCCCTAAGCCAATTATACCTATTTCCATAACAATACTCCTTTAGTATGAGATAATTTTATCATAATTGGCCATAAAAATATTATATTAAAAAAAAATCAGTTCAAAAAAAGGCTTACATTTACTTATAATGCAGCAAAAAGCTAATAATTTTGTGTTATAATTAGATTAAATGAAGAGGTGAAATACGATGTATAAGGAAGTTAGCGTTTTTGAACATGCCGATAAAGTCTTAGAAAAAATGTCTCCAGGCATATTTTTAAATACAAAAAGTGATGACACCATCAATACAATGATTATTGGCTGGGGTGGAATAAATGTTATCTGGGGAAGACCAATATTTATAGTTCTTGTAAGAGATTCTCGCGCAACTTACGATTTGATCGAAGCGAGCAACGAGTTCACGGTAAGTATTCCATTGGCTGATAAATTTAAAAAAGAAATCGGAATTTGCGGAACAAAATCATTACGAGATATGGATAAATTCAAAGAATGCAATTTCACTCCAATTCAAGGTCGAAAAATTGATACACCTATTATTGCTGAAATAGGTTTACATTACGAGTGTAAAGTGATTTATAAACAAACATTAGATCAATCGGTAGTACCACCAATTGTTAAGTCAAGATATTATAACAAGACCGCAAATCATACAGTATATTATGGTGAAATTGTTGATCAGTACATTTATGAAAAGGAGTAAATCATGAGTAAAATATTAGATGGTTCAGCTTTAGCTAAAAAAATAAGATCTAATCTTAAACTTCAAACTGAGGAATATATTAAAAAATATAATATAGTTCCACATTTAGCCGTAATTTTAGTTGGTGCCGATCCTGCCAGTGAAACATATGTGCGTTTTAAAGAAAAAGCCTGTAATCAAGTGGGAATTAAATCAACGATTATAAATTTACCTGAAACAATCTTGGAAGAAGATTTAATTAAAGAAATTCATAAACTGAACAATGATACTTTGATTCATGGAATTTTACTCCAATTACCAATCCCAAAACATCTAGATTCCGAAAAAATAATCAATTTAATCAATCCTAAAAAAGATGTGGATGGATTTGCAAATGAAAATGTGGCTAAGTTAAGTAAGAACCAAGATGCATTGGTCCCTTGTACTCCATTAGGAATTATTAGATTACTAGAAGAATACGATATCAAAGTTCAAGGAGAACACTGCGTTATTCTTGGAAGAAGCCAAATTGTTGGAAAACCAATGGCACAGCTTATGCTACAAAAGAATTCTACAGTTACCATTTGTCATTCAAAGACTAAAAATTTAAAAGAAATAGCTAAACAAGCAGATATTCTTATCGCCGCAATAGGCAATGCGCATATGGTCGATGATACATATGTAAAAGAAGGCGCAGTAGTTATTGATGTTGGTGTATCAAGAATTGATGGGAAAATATACGGTGACGTAGATTTTGACAAGGTTATTGATAAAGTAAGTTATATTACTCCTATGCCAGGAGGAACAGGTCCTATGACAATTGCTTGTCTTTTGGAAAATACATTGAAATGTTATATCAATTTGGTAAAGTAAAATGATTGAAAGATATACTAGACCAATAATGAAGAAGATTTGGTCAGAAAAGAATAAGTTTGATACATTTTTAAAAATAGAAGTCTTAAATGCTGAAGCGTTAGAAAAAATCGGTATAGTTAATTCTGATGATTTGGAATTAATAAAGAATAATGCAAATTATGACCTTAAACGAGTTAAAGAAATTGAATTAGAAACGAAACATGATGTTATAGCTTTTACTAGATGCGTATCTGAATTTTTAGGTCCAGAAAAACGTTTCATTCATTACGGATTAACATCGACAGATGTGGTTGATACAGCTAATGGTTATATTTTAAAACAAGCTAATGATACTATTAAAAAAGATATCTTATCTTTCTTAAAAGCGCTCAAAAAACAAGCCTATGAATATAAATATACTTATTGTATCGGAAGAACTCATGGCATTCACGCTGATATAACAGTTTTTGGTTTGAAGTTTGCTTTATGGTATGATGAGTTATTAAGAAATTATCAAAGATATTTAAAAGCTTGTGAGGAAATAGAAGTCGGAAAGATAAGTGGAGCCGTAGGAAACTATGCGTTCACAGAAATTACCGTTGAAAAGTTTATTTGCGATAAGTTAGGTTTAAAAACAGTAAATATATCTACCCAAACACTGCAAAGAGACAGACACGCCTTTTATATCAGTACCTTGGTTTTGCTGGCATCTACCTTAGAAAAGATTGCTTTAGAAATCAGACATCTTCAAAGAACCGAAGTTAATGAAGTAAGAGAACCTTTCTCAAAAAACCAAAAAGGATCTTCCGCTATGCCACACAAAAAGAATCCGATAGTGAGTGAAAATATTACTGGTATAACAAGGGTTTTAAGAGGTTATATGGTATCTGCTTATGAAAATATACCTCTATGGCACGAAAGAGACATAAGTCACTCCTCAGTTGAAAGAATTATTTTGCCTGATGCGACCACTTTAGTTGACTATATGTTTAACCGGTATTTGAACGTTATTGAGAATCTTGTCGTATATAAAGAAAATATGATTAAAAACATATATAAAACTAACGGAATTATTTTCTCGCAACGCATTTTGACAAAATTGATTGATCGTGGATTTTCAAGAGAAAAGGCTTATGATTTAGTTCAAACATTAGCCAATGATGCTTATGAAAAGGGTATAGAGTTCAAAAGTTTGGTGATTAATAATCAAACGATAAAAGATATATTAGATAATGACACAATAGAAAGCTTATTTGATTTAAGTTTTTATAGCATGAACGTTGATTATATTTATAATCAGGTTTTCAAAAAAGAAAAAGAGTTAGGAGGTAAGTCTTCGTGAGGGAAAGAAAACTTTATCGAGATACGGAAAACAAGAAAATCTTCGGCGTTTGTTCGGGATTAGCAGATTATCTAGATCTTGATGTAACATTAGTAAGAGTCCTATGGTTAGCTGCTGTATTATTAGGTGGTTCAGGGGTATTATTATACTTGATTTTTGCAATAGTGGTTGAACCTAAAAGTGTTGTAATGTCTAAAGAAAAACAGGAAGAATTGAAAAAGGACGATAGCGATGATCCTTTTGCAAAATATGATAAAAGATAATATCTAATATAAAATAAAAAAG
>JAVEQW010000081.1:0-4933 GCA_034007385.1 Candidatus Izemoplasmatales bacterium | reverse complement strand
TTTTTTTACAATAAAATTAGAATAAAATGTTACAATAATACTAGAGGTGATAAGATGAATAAAGAATTAATCAAATCAAATTTTTATGATGCAGTGAATAGAGAATGGATTGACAAGGCTAAAATACCTGGAGATCAACCATCGATTTCAGCTTTTGTGGAATTGCATTTAGGTATCGAAAAGACACTTTTGGATTTGGTGGCAAAATGGGAAAAAGATCAAAGTAATTTAAATTCAAATTTAAAAAAATTTGTTAAATTATATCAAATGACTAAAGATTTTGATAAAAGAGGCGAATTAGGTTCCAAACCATTTGATGTTGTTCTAAATCAGATCAATCAATTAAAAGACTTAAAGGATTTAGAAACTGCTTTTTGTGATTTCACATTAGAATCAATTGAAACTCCTTTTAGTTTCAATGTCATGCAAGATTTCATGAATAGTAATAATCAAGTATTATATTTCGGTGCTGCTGACTTATTCTTGCCTGATACAAGTTACTATCAAGATGAAAACCAAAAAGCTCAGCTTTTAGGATTATTTACAATGACCACAAAACAACTGCTTACAATGTACGGTATGGAAGAAAACAAAATCGATAAATTGATTTCTGAAGCATTGGCTTTTGACGCTTTGTTAGTTCCTGTAACTAAATCTAGTGTTGAAAAAGCTGACTATGTCAAGATGTATAATCCTTTAGACAGCGGTGAAGTTAAAAAACTAACAAAGAATTTTAAACTTATTGAAAAGTCTGAAGAATTAGTTAGACAATCCGTAAATCAATTGGTTGTGACTAATTTGGATTTCATTAATAATTTTGATTCAATTATAACAGACGCTAATTTTGAACTTATTAAATCATGGATGATTGTTTCTAATGCCATAAAATTCGCTTCTTTATTGACTGATGAGTTAAGAGTTGCTGGCGGAGCATTTATGAGAGCTTTATATGGCATTAAAGAACCTAGAAGTAAAGACAAATCAGCGTTTTATCAAGCATATGAACAGTTTGATCAAGTAGTTGGATTATATTATGGGGAGAACTACTTCGGACCAGTCGCTAAAGAAGATGTTAAAGTTATGGTTCATGAAATGATTGGTGTTTATCAAGAAAGAATTTCTGGTAATGACTGGTTAAATGAAGAAACTAAAGCAAAAGCTATAAAGAAGTTATCTACTTTATCAGTTCATGTAGGTTATCCTGATGAACTACCTAGTTATTATGATGATTTTGAGATTAAAGGTTATGATGAAGGTTCAGACTTAGTTAAAGAAAAATTGGCGATGAATAAAATTATCAACGCTTATAATTTTGAGAAATATAATAAAGAACCTAATAGAAATATCTGGGGTATGCCAGCAAGTATGGTTAATGCTTATTACAATCCTTTCAATAATCAAATCGTATTTCCGGCTGCGATATTACAAGAGCCTTATTATAGTTTGAAACAATCTCCATCCCAAAATTATGGTGGAATTGGCGCGGTTATGGCTCACGAAATATCACACGCATTTGATAATAATGGTGCTAAATTCGATGAAACAGGTTCTTTAAACAATTGGTGGACAGAAGCAGATTTAGATGCATTTAAAAAGCGATCTAAAGATATGATAGATTTATTTGAAGGTGTTGAAACTGGTTATGGACCTTGTAATGGCGAATTAACGGTTTCTGAAAATATCGCAGATAGCGGTGGATTGAGATGTGCACTAGAAGCAAGTAAGAAAAATGATAATCACAATTATGAAGATTTCTTTATGAATTGGGCTAAAGTTTGGCGCAATAAATCTTCGTTGGAATTTGATCAATTACTTTTAAAAGTTGATGTTCATGGACCAGCAATTCTAAGAGTTAATATGCAGTTAAGCAACTTACCTGAGTTCCAAGATTATTATCAATTATCTGATACTGATAAAATGTATCTTGCAAAAGATAAAATGGTTAGTATTTGGTAAAAATAAGTAATTAGTTTATCAAAAAAGGACATTTTTGTCCTTTTTCTTTATTTGGATTCTTAATTAAAAAAATTTACAAAATATTACCTGCTTTATAGAACGATTACAAGGATTTTGGTATAATTTTATTAAATAAGAAAACCAATTGAAAGGATGATTTTATGAATTATCAAATTAAGGATTTGGACGAGATGATTTTAATTTCTGCAGAAGGAAAGTCAAGAGATGATGCACTTTATGAACTTGAGGAATATCTTCAACAAAACGGTATTAATTCACTAGCACATTTCTATATTGAAATCTACAGTGGCGGTAAAGTTGCAGGAGCTATGGCGTTAGCTAAAGTAGAAGTTGAACCAGAACATAACCGAAAATATAAAGCAAGCACCTTGAAGAAAGGCCCTTACTTAATCTTTGATTATCCTTATGAAGATTATGTCAAATCAAATCAGGCTGGAGAAAAGAAACTGGACATTAATGAATACATTAAAGAAAAAGGTTATCGGATGCTCACTTTTCCGTTTTTCGAGTTTTTAAAGGAAACTGACAATCAGCAGATAAGAATTTACGTGCCTTTAAGATAGTAAAAATATGTATCAATCAGTCTTTATATTTTATATATTACTTTTTTACAAATTTTTTAAAAAAGTGATATAATTTATTATGATTTTAATAGAGTTTGATAAGGGGAGATAACTTGGTTAATATACTCTTGAGTAATTATGATATCAATAAAGACTGGATAATTAATGAAGTAAAAAAATATGTTAATGAATATTCAAAGGTGACTGTGATTCCATTCTCCTTTTCAAGCGATGAGATAAAGAACTTGAAAGATTGGAATCTTCTTTATAATCCAATTAATGGTTTTCATTACTCAGCAATTGTCAACCAATTTATAGATGTTGGGGTTAAGCAAGAAAATATCATTTTGCTTAATTATTTTAGTGATGACACAAAAACCATGAAACAGATTTTAAACAACAGCGATGTTGTCTTTTTTACCGGAGGCAGTGCTGAATTGTCTATGGAAAGAATTAAGGAAAAGGATTTGCTAGATGCAATTAGAAATTGCAATGTCATTATCGGCTCAAGCGCTGGAGCTATGATACAGCTTAAAGAGTATTTTGGTTCACCGGATGAAGAGTATCCTGAATTCAGGTATTATCCTGGATTGGGACTGATTGACGCTAGTTTTAGCATTGAAGTTCATTATCGAAGTACAGAATCGCAAAATACAAGCATTCAAAAGGTTCTGAAAAAAGGCATGAATTCTGTGTATGGCATTACTGAAAACGGGGCTTTGATATATATGGATAATGAAGTGAAGGTTTTTGGTGATGTAAGAATATTTAAATAGTGAACTTTAATAAGCATTGAAAATTTGAAGGTATCTACTGGTTGAAAAAATAGATGAAAAAAACTATATTCTTACTTATCTGCGCTGTTATTGGGAATGCATTAGGAACTGCTCTTATGACCAATACGTCACTAGGACTCACTGCTTGGGGAAGCGCCGCTTATAATATTGGCATATTCTTCAATATCTCATTTGGGACGGCTTTTATAATAATGGCAATCATCTTTTATTTAATAGCCTTACTTATTAGTAAAAAATTTAATGTTATAGAAATGATTTTGTCTTTGGCTTTTCTTGTTTCTTTTGGAATGTTATCGTATTTGTTTATCTGGATCATACCTGATATGACTAATATCAGTTATGTTTTACGCCTATTGATTAACTTTTTAGGATTGGGAATATTAATTTTTTCAATTGCTTTGCATTTGAAAATACTTATCGCCGTTCATCCTTGTGATGTGTTTTTGTATCAAATGCAAACAATATGTAAAAGTGATGCAATCGGAACTTATTTAACTTATGGCATTGCTTTTTTGATGGCGATAGTATTTGGTCTGTTAGCTGGTGAGATTTCCGGTATCAATGTAGGTACTGTCATCACAGTTTTATTTAGTGGTTTGATGATTAAAATGTATAACCGTACGATATTAAAAAATATTAAGCTGGAAAAGAAAAAATAAACAATAAATGAAGTTTTTACGAGGTGAATTATGGACATTGTTAGATTTGTTTTGTTAGTGTTGATCGGTGGTTTTATTGGATGGTTAACCAATAAAGTTGCGATAAAAATGCTGTTTAGACCAATAAATCCGCATCGGATATTAGGAGTGACAATACAAGGTGTATTTCCAAGAAGGAAAGATAAAATTGCGATTTCTTTAGCGGAAATTATTGAAAAAGAGTTACTTTCTAAAGAAGTAATCATGAATCAATTGCTGAGCGAAGAAAAAATAGACGGAATTAAAGAAAAAATGAAACAAGTGATAGTGGAGAAGTTGACACAGTCAATCCCGTCTGTATTGTCCATGTTTGTCGGTGGAGATTTAAAAGGTTTCGTTCAAAAGTATGTAGACAAGCATGGGGATGAAATATTTAATGAAATGTTTAATGAGTTTCAAAATATTGGAATGAGTAATCTCGACATTCAAAAGTTGGTTAAAGAAAGAATCGATGAACTTGATTTTATCGAATTCGAAAAAATCATGGTTGGTTTGATGAGCAAGGAATTAAGATTTGTTGAGGTAGTAGGTCTGTTTTTGGGAGCTTTTATAGGCGCAATTCAATATGTTATAACTATTTTCTTTTAAGATTAAAAGTTTATATTTTAGTTAAAGAACTATTATAAAAAGAGTTTACGATTTTTTTGATTGTAAATTCTCTTTTTATTTTTCATAATTATATTTTGTCTTTAGAGTGATAATTAATTATTGCAGAAAAAATATCAAAAAGATGTTTTTTTGTGTTAATGTAAAGCTAAATAGTTTATAATCATATCTAAGGATGGTTTTAGGGAATGAAAAAAGATATTGAATATAAAATTAATGAACTTATAGCGAATATGACTTTAAAAGAAAAGATTGGTCAATGTAACATGATTGAACCTTTCTTTTTGTTTGA
>JAVEQW010000015.1:0-24180 GCA_034007385.1 Candidatus Izemoplasmatales bacterium | reverse complement strand
TGATTTTTCCAATCTATCAACAGAAAAATCCGTTCCTCCTTCACTATCATGTCCAAACTTAGAATTAATAAAAACTTTTTCCCTATTTCCTTTTAAAGCTTCACCCAATAACTTCTCACTGTTACCGTGTCCATAGTTTGGTGCTGTGTCAAATAATGTTATTCCACCCTTAAGAGCTGCATTTACTAATTCAAAAGCAGCTAATTCATCTCCAAAATTAAAATCAATATTATTACCAAGTTGCCATGAACCAAATGAAATTTCTGATATTGGGAAATTGATTCTATGTGGTTTATTATATTTCACTCTACCCTCCTTAAAAACATAAAACTACTGTTTAATCAGTAGTTTTATCTGTCAAAAAATCATTTATCTTCAAGTATTTTAATTTCTCTTAAACCTTTAATTTCTTTTTCAAAGAAATCCATTGCATTTCTCAAATTGTTTTGATGATATGGATATACTTTAGTTTGATTTAACTTCATAAAATTATTTAAGTTTTCCCAATGAGTATAACCGGTGTTCTTCAAATCTTTATGCTTATTGCTGAGAATAAAGTAAATAAATTCTCTACCTTTGTAACGATGATTCTTTCTTTTGCGTCTTCCGTATTTTTCCAATAAACTTTTTAAATCTCTGGCTGCACCTATATAGTCTTCAGCCTGATATTTTTCTTCCATGGAAACCAATGAAATATAACTTATTTTTTCATTGGATTTTTCTTTTTTGGCAAAAATTGATTTTAGTTTTTCAAATACATTCATTTTTATCAAACCCTTTCTGATAAACCACTCCGTAGTATTAACTTATATAATAATACTATACCTCTAAAATTTCAATGCAAACACACAATGTTTTTACTAAATTTTTTAAGTATTTTATGGTTTTACCAAATCCATAACCATAGAAATATCGTTATAACAGTCATAAATATCAATGATATTAAACTATAAAAAATAATGTACTTTTTTACATGTTCGGAGAAATCTCTTAGAATATATTTAAAAGAAATCAAACTGGCTAATGAAGCAATCAAAGTTCCCATCGCTCCTACATTGACTCCTTGTAGTAAGTATCTAGACATAGATGCATCTGTAAATGTTGATAGAAGAACAGCTGTAGGTACATTTGATATAAATTGGGACGCTATCATCCCCGTGAAATAAACTTTTATTTTACCATCAAGAAAATTTGACAATACAAAACCAATATTTTCCATTCTGCTCAGATTGCCGGTTATTATAAAAAAGGAGATAAATGTCAGTAATAAATACCAATCTACCCGTTTGAATAAATGTCTGGCAAAAATCAAACCTAGAACTATAGTTATTATGAATGTATATAATAAAGGAATTATTCTCAATATCGAAAAAAGTGCATTGAGAAGAATCAAACTATAAATGCCCAAACTCTTCAAATCCACTTTAGGTGTGGTTATATTTAGATCTACTACTTTCTTCGGCATCAAGATAATTGTAGTAATGACAATTAGAATACCTCCGATTATTGTAACTGGCAAAGTCATAGTTAAAAAAGTATTGAAAGGTATTTGGTAAAAAGCATATAAATATATATTTTGCGGATCACCCATAGGAGTAAGTGCACTACCCATGTTAGCAGCTATTGTTTGTAAGATGATGATATATATTGTTTGCTTTTCCATTTTTACATGCTTTAAGATGAAAATAGAAAATGGTATTAATGTTAAAAGAACGGCATCATTAGTTAAAAACATCGCAAGAACAAAAGTAGTCAAAACGATGGATAAAGCAATATAGCGCATATTCTTCAAATGCATTACCAATTTTGTCGCTATATAATAGAAAAAATGACTTTCATATATTCCAGCAACCGCAAGCATTATCGTAAACATAACAACAAACACCTTGTAATTAATATATGTTAGATATTCTTTTGATGGCGGTACTATAAAAATAGTAAAAATAGCAATAATAACTGCTATCAAAAATACTTTGTCTTTTAAAATGAAATTAGATATTTTGCGCATATAAACCCTCGAAATATAATTGCTAATGATTATTATACTCTTTATTTTCTAAAACAAAATAGCAAACTAACTGTCTAATATAAATTTTATTATAAAACAAAAACACGGATTAATTTCCGTGTTATTTTAGTTAATGAATTCATTCAAAATATCTTAAAAATTGTTCTTTGTTGTTAAGAAACTGCTTCAATAACTTGATACTTTCAATATCATCATATTTAACTTTTGTAAAGACATCATTCTTAATTTCATATATTATAGCATTATTGATAGCGGCTAAAATCGGCGAATGAGTAGCTATTAGGAATTGACAACCTCTTTTAGTAGCTTCAATAATCATAGCCATTAACGTAAGTTGATTTTGGATAGATAATGGAGTTTCGGGCTCATCTAATAAATATAGCTGATTGTCTTTGATTCTAGAAGAGAAAAAATCTAGATATGATTCACCATGTGATGATTTTGATAAATCTTGAGAGTACATATTTTCTAACTCATAAATTGTTTTACTGTATGGTGATTTAGCCATCATTTTTGCATAATTAGATCTGTTCTTATATTCTTTTTCTACTCTTTGAATATTTTCCTTCGACTCACTTATCTCATTTTGTACATATTCAATATAATTAATAAAAGCGATACTTTCGAAAAAGAACCCTTTAACTTTACTTAAACTAGGTGAAACTTTGATTTGATTATTGTCAAGTTTAAAATCCTCGGAGGTATTTGGTAGTTTAATCCTAATCAGATTCAACTTACTTTGGATTATTTTTAATAATGTCGATTTTCCACATCCGTTCTCACCAAGAAATAAAACAACTGAAGCTTTTAAGTCCAGATCAATCTCTGATTTGTAAAGTTCTAAGTTAAACGGATAGTTTTTGTTTTCATCAGGATAAATATTTATTCTATCTATTAGCATTTTCTTACCCTCTTTAAAAAATGTTTCTTTCTATATTTTAGCACACTTAGAAAGCAGTTTGGCATTAAAAATAGATAACTAAAAAAAATTTAAAAATATTATTGACAAACAATGCTATGTATTGTATAGTATTATGTATAAGGAGGTATTGGATGGATATACAACTTAAAAAAGGGTTACTGGACTTAATGGTGCTAGCCACAATAAAATATGAAGATTCTTACGGCTACAAGATAATTCAAGAGATATCAAGTGTTATGGATATCAGCGAATCAACATTATATCCAATACTTAAAAGGCTAGAAAAACAAAAATTAGTTAATACTTACAACACAACCTATAATTCAAGAATTAGAAAATATTACAAGATTAACAAGCAAGGATTGGAAAAACTAAAACAATCTATTGATGATTTTGATGAAATCAATAAAATGTACACGTACATAAAGAGGTAAATATTATGAATAAAAAAACATTTTTAAACAGTTTAAAAAAAGAACTTAAGTTTTATAAGAAGATTAATTCTGAAGAAATAATATATTACTATGATGAGATGATTCAAGATGCCATCGATGAAGGTGAAGATGAAGTTGCTTTCATTAAAAACTTAGGCTCTATTGAAACAATTATAGCTAATATTATTAAAGACGAAGAGTTTATTAAAGACGTAAAAAGATCAAATAATAATTCTTTAGGAAGTATTGTGAATACTACCGTCAGGGTAATTAGCTTAATATGTTACTACTTTGCTCTATTCATAATGACAATTGTATTTGCTTCTATTTTTATCAGTGGACTAGGAATGATTCTTCAATCTGGAATTTATATAATCTTTGATAATTTGACATCAACTGACCAGTGGTTATTAGCTGGAATTATAGTAATGGGCATAGGAATTAGTGTTATTGGTTTTTCACTAATGACAAATGTCTTCAAAGCAACAAAAAGTATAAGATTATTTATAATTAGAAAAACCAAAGAAATTTATCGAAAAAAGAGGTAAGAGAAATGAATAAATTATTGAAATATGGATTAGCCTTCCTTTTAATCGGCTTAGGTGTGGTGCTGATGGTCTCCGCCACAGCCAATTCAACAGTTTTCGGTTTTACTGATGAGAATTATACTCTTCACGAAGAAAGCTATAGTTTTGACGCATTTGATGCAGTAGACCTTGATTTTCAAAATCGAAAAATATATGTTTTAGAGAGTTCCGATGATGAAATTCATGTAAAGTTTTATACTCATGAAAAAGATATGTTTGAATATTCTGATCTTGATAATGAGTTGAATATAACAAATTCAAGAAAATGGTATTATAATATCTTCTCATTTGACATTTTCAGTAATAGAGAGTTCTTTAAAGTATACCTTTACTTGCCAACTACAACATCAATTGAAAGTCTTAAAGTAAAATCTTCAAACGGATTGTTAAGTTTGAATGTAAATGCTACATTTGATGTAGTAGATTTTAAAACATCAAACGGCAGAATCGATATTTTAAATCTCGAAGCAAATAATGTCATAGCAACATCATCAAACGGTAGTATAAATATTAAAAACTTGGATGTCACCAATAAAATTGATCTTTATACATCAAATGGTGAGGTAGCAATTGAAAATGTAACTGCACCAATAATAGAAGCAAACACTTCTAACGGTAAAATTAAAGCAGAAAACATCGTAACTGACAATATCGACTTAGATACTTCCAATGGTGATGTTTACTTATCCATAATAGGTGAAAAGGATGAATATCGCGTTACGCTTTCTACATCAAACGGCAGCAAAACATATGATGGTTTAAAGGTTGCTTCAGGCACAATAAACTCAGAAGCAACAAAACCTATTAGACTCGATTCGTCAAACGGTGACGTTGAAGTAACTTTTATTGATTAAATGGTTTTTTCTTAAATGATAGTTTTGATTTTAAAAACTATCATTTTTTTATTTAGTTAATTTGATAATATTTCGATTAATTTCAAAACTATCCACTAAAAAAAAGAGCAAATATATGGTAAAATAGTTTTTACTTGAGGTGATAGTTATGAGAATAGGAATTATTGGACCAATTGGCAGTGGAAAATCTACTTTATCCCATTTATTATCTTCATATTATAATGTTCCTATGGTTAAAGAACCGGTAGAAAGCAGTCCGTTCTTACCTTTGTTTTACGCTGATAAGAAAAAGTTTTCATTCATAAGTCAATGCGCTTTTTATAGTGAATTATTTTTATCTATGTGGAATACTAAAGATGAAAAATTTCTAATCTGCGACTCCACTATGTTCTCTAATTTAGTCTTTACAGAACTGCTAAAAAAAGAAGGTATGATGACTGATGAAGAGGTAAATTTAACTTACAAAGTGGCTGAAGCGCATATGAAGTTAGTTCCAGAGTTAGACATTCATATTGTTTTAGTGAGAAATGAAGAAAGCCTTTTTGAAAATGTTAGAAAGAGATCGAGACATTTAGAAAAGGGACAATACGATTACTTGAAGTTCCATTATAAAAATTATTCAACAGTACTTGATAATATTTTTAATAAATATCAAATCCCTAAAGATAAAATTCTATATTTAAAAGTTGATGATATGTTCAATCAACTGCACTTCAATGACTTGATTAAGCAAATTGAAGAACAATATCACAAATCTTTGCATCAACAACAATCATTAAAATTCTAATTCTTAAAATAGGAGAAATTTTCTCCTATTTTTTTTATTTTATTTTGCTTTTTTGTAGAAAATATCAATATCAAAAAGAATTGATTGAAAGACATATCAATCTATGATATCATTCTAAAGAATGAAAAATTTTAAAATATAAACTAAGGGAGAAAACAAGATGAAAAAAGCTAATCCTGCGCCATTGGGATTATTGGGATTTGGTATGACAACAATATTACTAAACCTTCATAATGCTGGTTTAATACCTCTATCTATGATGATTATTGGTATGGGAGTTGCATTAGGTGGTTTAACACAAATTATCGCCGGAATATATGAGTTAAAATTAGGAAATACTTTTGGAGGAACTGCTTTTACTGCTTATGGATTTTTTTGGATAAGTTTAGTTATTATTTGGTATTTTCCAAAGTCCGGTTTAGAGGCAGATAAATTATCAATGGGCTATTATTTAACTATGTGGGGAATTTTTACATCATTTATGTTTATTGGCACTTTCAAACATAATGTAGCTACAAGAATAGTATTTGGCTCTTTAGCAGTTTTATTTTTCGCACTAGCTCTGGGTGATTTTACTGGAAGTGAAACTATTACACACATAGCTGGCTGGATAGGAATTATTTGTGGATTCTCTGCTTTTTATAACGCAATGGCTCAAGTCTTAAATCAAGAATTTGAAAAGAATATTTTGCCTTTATAGATAAATGAAATAAAAAAACTTAGTTTTTTATACTAAGTTTAGTTTTATAAAAATAAAATGATAGCTTAAACAAAATTTAGTTTAAGCTATTTTTTTATTTAAAATTTATCACAAACTCCAGTGATAATCCTTTTATCACAGATACATTCAGCATCAACGCTTATCAACTCTATATCAGTTGAGATAAAACCCGGTTTAACAGTCTCGTTAATTCCGTCTGCGGAAAGATACTTTTTGGCATCGTCACTAAAAATAGTTATTGTATTTGAGTCTTTGCCATATAAGTTTTGTGCTAGTACAGCCCCTATAAAATTAGCTCCGCTTGAAATACCAACCCCTAATCCTAGCTTTTTAGCTAGTTTATTAGCCATTAATATTGCATCCCCGTCATCAACAACTAGCACCTCATCTAACTCTTCTAGTTTCACTATTTCAGGAAGAAAACCATCGCCTATTCCTTGAATTCGATGTTTTGTTCCTGGCAAACCAGTGGTCATAAAAGCAGACTGAGCCGGTTCTAAAGGAAATACTTTTACATTAGGATATCTTCGTTTAAAACGTTTCTTAACTCCCATGATTGTTCCACCAGTTCCAACTCCGGCAACAAAACAATGAGGTTCAACACCTAGTTTATCCAATTGTGTACATATCTCTAAACCAGTTGTTAGAAAGTGAGCTTCGACATTATAAGGATTGATAAATTGTTGTGGCCTAAAGCCGCCGTTTTTACTAGCAAACTCATCTGCTAATCTAACGCATCCCGCAAATCCACCTTCTTCATATGTCACTTCATGAAGAATTGCTCCATAACTTTTGATAAGTTGTTTTCTTTCATTTGACATCCACTCAGGCATAAAAATATGGACTTGATGTCCGTACATAGCCCCAAGTGCCGCAAAGGCAATACCGGTGTTACCACTAGTAGCTTCTACTATCGGCATATCTTTTCTTAAAGTACCATCTCGATAAGACTCTTGAATTATATGTTTTGCGATACGGTCTTTGATGGATCCGGTTAAGTTATAGTACTCTGCCTTAGCATATATAACTCTTTCTTCACCTTTATACCTATAATTAATAATCAGTAGCGGTGTGTTTCCTATCATATTATTCATCTAAATAACCTCGATAATAAATTATATATCAATTTTACCAAATTAAAATGTAAATGAAATAGATGTTTTAAAAAAAGACTCTCTTGCACAAAAATTATACGTTACTAATGTAGCGCGTTAAAACATTACAGACTCTTCAGAAGAGATTTTCCAATAAAACTCGACTCTTAATCGTATATTTTGATGAAAAGGGAAAAAGAGGTGAAAAAATATGAAAAAATTTCTCTTATTAGTAACTTTATTATTTGTAGGAATGGGTTTAATGGCTTGTTCCGAAAAGGATGAGGTGGAATACTCAGATTACACATATTTGTCACTGGAAATGAATCCAGCAGTTGATTTCGTTCTTGATGCGGAAGAAAAAGTTCTAACCTATAGATTTAGAAATGAAGAAGCTGAAATTATCGCAGCTGGTCTTGACTTAGTCGGTAAAAATTATGAAGAAGCTTTACATCTTTATTTAAATGCTGCTATAGATACTGGCTATATTGACACTGAAAGAAACGATAACGCTGTAATGATTCAAGCCGGCGGCAAAGAAGATTCAGTCAACAATGCATTTATGGTACAGGTTCAGACAAAACTTCAAACATTCTTCGAAGAAAATGCTGTTGGAGCTATAGTTCTTAAAAATGAAGAATTCGATGAAGAAGCAAAGGAATTAGTGGATACTTATGAAGTATCATATGGTTTCGCTAAAATGGCTTTATCTTACATGGCAGCGAATGAAGAAGCCTTACTTGAAGATGTAATTGAAATGGAACCTAAAGATTTAATGGCTGATTTGGTTACAGAGGCAAATCAATATCGAGATCGCTATCAAAACCAAGTTGAAGCTGGAGCACAAGCTGTAAAAGATGAACTTGTAGAATCATTACAAGCACAAGTTCAAGCACATCGTCAAGCAGTTATTGATGAAACTGCAACACAACCAGACATGACTGGTGTTAAAGAAGACTATCTAGAAAACTTTGAAGCTTTGCAAGCTCAATACCGAAACAGAAACCAAACTAGACTTCAACAAGCTAAAGACAAAGTATCAGATAACGCACCTATGTATTTCTCAGTTGATATCAATCCAAGCGTAGATTTCATTATCGACGGTAATGGTTATGTATTAACTTATATGCTAAAAAATGAAGAAGCTCAAGTTGTCGCAGCTGGTTTACAATTAGAAGGATTACAATTTCAAGAAGCTTTAAGACTTTATTTAAATGCAGCAATACAAACTGGTTACATAGATGTAGAAAGAGCTGACAATGCAGTAATGATTCAAAACGCTGGTATTAACCAAGAATTGGAAAATGCTTTTATGAATCAAACTCAGACTATGATGCAAAACTTCTTCTATGAAAATGCCTTGGTGCTGTTGTAATGGAAAAACATGAAGTTGATCCAGAAATCCAAGCTTTAGCAGATGAATATGACTTAAGCTATGGTTATGCTAAATTAGTATTGGCTTACTTAGCAACAGATGAAACTTTAGTTTTAGAAGACGTATTATTGTTAACATCAAAAGAAATAATTGATCTTCTTGGTATTAAATGTGAAGCTCATATGAATCAATATCGCAATCAAGTTGAAGCGGGTGCTCAAGCAATTAAAGATGAACTTATAGAAGCTTTGCAATTTAAAGTTCAAAACCATTTCAATAAAGTAGAGAATGGACAAGTATCTCAACCTGACATCAGCGGATTAAAACAAATGTATTTAGCAGATTATGAAAATATGCATGCTCAATATGTAAACAGAAACCAATTACGTTTACAAGAAGCAAAAGCAAACCAAAACAATAAAACTGAATAAACAAATCTCCTTGATATGGACTAAAAGAGTCCTTGTCAAATCCCCTATTTTATAGGAAAAGCACTCATGATTTCTCTGAGTGCTTTTCTCTTTTTTGTTATCTATTTTTTGATAAGTTTAACTGTCCGACCTTCAATATATCCTCTGTAACCTTGTGGTTCGTATTGGAATCTGTAGCCTTCTTCATCATACTCATATCCATAAATCGAAGGATTATACTTTGAAATAAACTCCATAACTTGTGAGACTTCATCTCTAAAGTTATCGTCATCATAAGGTTCTCCCTGAAAAATCATCATCATTGTTTCGGGAAGATCAATTAGTTCACATCCTTCTGGAACAACTCCCTTGTAGTCATCAGGAACTTCTACTCCTTGTATGTAAGTTGAGGTGTTTGGTTTTTTTAACTTTTTACTGAGCCACATTCCTACAGGCTCAGAGATTGCTTCTTTAACGCTTGATAATACTCCCCAAATATCACAACTCACTTCTTCGCAATACTCAAAATAATTAGTTGCGGATATTGCTCTTTTGACAATTGCTTTTCTTTTCGGTCTTTCAATAATCTGAATAAATACTGCTTTCGCTTCCATAACATTACCTTTCCTTTCGTTTGAATTTTCCATTACTTCAAATGGAGTGAAGTATTGAATGGGAATTGGTGATTTTTGATATTCTTTCGGTTTCACGTCAAATTCTTTGGAAAATGCTCTGGTGAAACCTTCATGAGAATCAAAAACAAAATCAAAAGCAACGTCAATCACTTTACTATCTGTATCTCTTAATACTTTCGCAGCGTTTGTTAAGCGAATCTTTCTGATATAAGTAAAAATACTCATTCCAATCACTTCTTTAAAAACTCTAGCTGTATACCATAAAGAATAGTTAACGTGTTTTGAGATGTCAGCTAATGTTATTTGATTTTTGATATTGGTATTAATATACTTTTGAACTTGTTTTACAATCATTACTTTTTCATCATTCATTAAATCACCTACGAAATATTATAAGTCATAAAAACTATAAATTCTTGACTTTGTTTGTCATACTTCAAATATAATATACCATAAAAATAAAACTAAAAAGTAAAGCTTGCCAAGCTTTACTTAAACTATTAATCGGATTTATTTGAAACATCAATGATTTTAGTTCTTGTTAAGGTATCGATTCTATCTAATAATTCAAGATTTATCTCGACACCAGAAGACATTTCCATCCATCGTCTTTTAATCACTGAACTGACTTTAGGGCTTGTTTTTGTTTCTGTATCAACAACCCTTAATTTAAGAATTCTTTTTCCTAAACTTGTTCGATTAAAAATCAGTTCATTTAGTAAAATTGTTAGAATAAAGAATACTGGAAACAAAATTATTCCAACTTCACTAATTTCATTACCAAATAATAGGTTATACAAGACAAACATTATTATAGCAAACAATAAAGAGACAAAGAAATCTATTCTAATGCTCTTCTTATATCGATCAATTAAATCAAATGCTGTTTTTGTAATAATCGGTTTGATTTCTCTTTTATCGGTTAGGTTATTTAAGTATATGAGTTTTGTCAATGAAAAAATAATAGAAAAGTTCATAAATAGTAATAACCAGACATAAAAGAAGTTTGTTATAACAAAATGGATTTCACTACTAGAAATAATTACTTCATTTTGCTTATAAACCATATTACCTCTCAAGTTGAAATCTCCATCATCAGTTTGAGATATAAATGTCGTAACATCTTTATTCCATTGTTCTAAAATCGTTCCGTCAGTTTTGAAATATCCTCCGCCACCGGAATCAGATTCATAATAAATAAATTCATCATCAAAGGCAAAAATTGTCCAGTAATCTTCTAGTTGAATACTGGAAATCAAAACATCTCCAAACTCATCATAAACTGTCAGTGAATCATCGTCATCAAAATATTCTACTTCCAAGTGTCCTTGATACATTCCATCTTTATACCTTATCAAGGCCGAATTATCTTTGGTACTAATAAAAAAGTAATCATCCTTAAAGTAAATCATGGATGAACCATTAAGACCACCATAAAAATAATAACTGTGAACATACTCTCCGTTAAGATTATAAACACTTATTCCATTTGCAAAATCACTATAAAGATAGAGATATTCACCTTCAACAAAAAGATTGGTTTCAGAATCAATTGGAAATTCTTTATCAGAAACTTCAGAAAAACTTACTTCTTTAGCATAGGAATTTTGATTATTAGAAACAAACATATAAGTAGCTATAGTCAGAAACCCCACGATGAAAGCAAAGTATACTAGTGTGTTTATCAACTTTATTTTTTGTTTGTTCAAATAAGTTTCGCTTTTTGTCGATATGAAAATTGCAGATAATAATCTGCCTGGAGAAGTCAAACAGAAAGTAAAAGATAAGATAATGAAACTAATAAATATAAGAAATATAGAATAAGGTTGATTAAAAATAACCATTATTAAGTTAAATATAAAAAGAGCTAGTAAAACAACAAAAATTATCTTTTGAACCAAATCTCTGTTCTTAATTGATTTGTCGCTAATCATTAATCTATCCGGAAAATCTGTTCTTATATATCTAACCAAATCATTTGAGTTTAATTTAAAAAACACTAAATATATTAATAACAAAAATTCGTGCACAAGAATAGCAATGGAAATCATAAAGTCCTCCAAATAAAGCAATATATGTCTTAACAAATTATTCTTATTCTATGATAAACCAATCAAATAATATATAATCGGTAAAAAAAAGCAATCAACAAATTGAAATGTTGATTGCTTTAAGTTTTGTTCTAATTATATTTCTAATAACCTTTTTTTCTTCTTACCATAAGTATTACAAACATAACGATAACATAAGCAAGACATCCGAATAAAGCTATTAGTTCAAATAGACCTTCATAAGATTGTTCATATCCTAATGATGGCAACATCAAAAAGCCAAACAGTGGCAGAGCCATGGTTATAGCTGTACCTGATCCTAAAACCATTTCTTCAGCTACTGGTGATTCTAGATTTCTGTCCAATCCTTTTAAAAGAGCTATCCCGGTTGATGCAACACCAGTAAGCATCCCGAATAAACCAACAAAATATTCATCTTTAAAATCATGATATACTTTTTTAGTAAGATAACGAACATAGAACAAAGTAGCGAAACCACCAATTGCGGATATCAATATCAATAACCATCCAAACTCGGTTAAAAAGTCAATTGTTATTGTTAAAACAGCACCGGTAATCATAAAGTTAAAGCTCAATGAAGATATATTGGACAAGATATAGTCATTAGTCATAAAGTTAAGGTTTTTACCCTTGCTTTCAAGTTTTTTAACAACTAGTTTATAAAGTAATGCATAAGCTATACCTAAGATAAAATTGAATCCTGATAAAAGATTGAAGATTGTTTGCCCAATGTTTCCTAAGTTTAGAAGTACTCCTTCTAGTAAGAACAAGGTTAGCCAAACCAAACCATATATTACTAATATAATTACAACTTGAACTGTTAACCCATCCAATACTGATATTTCTTTTACTGTGTCGACTTCAATATTTGTTTTTTGAATTGAATCATCCCAGTATCTTTTTGTCTTCTCAATACCTCTTCTTCTTGACAAGATATTGATAGCTAAAACTCCAATGGTACCACCAAACACAAAGCCTAGAAACGCATAAGAAGCACCTAACGCTACACCATATCCGCTAAGCATATCAGTCCACATATTACCAAAACTAGTTGCCAGTCCCGGACCTTGACCGAATCCTAAAGGTAGTAGCATTCCTGCTCCTACAAATTTATCGCTATAAAACAATAAAACCATTAAAATCCCAATAAAACCTTGTAAAGCATAAGTACTGGTGATAACCATACCGGTAGACCATACTTTTTTCTTATTGTCAATTTTAGTTCTTTTTAAAGATAAAGAGATAAAACCTAACGCTAAAGCATGATAGACTATCGCAGTCATTACTTTAACATCAATCACATAAGAACCTGGAATAAATACGGAAGACAGTAGCAAACCAATTATCCCACCCAATAAAGCTGTAGGCAAAACTATTCTGTTTAAAAACGGAACATAACGTTTCAATAACTTACCGACAAAAAGTAACACCCCTATTAATATAAAGTAAATGATTATTCCCCAATTATCCATTATCTTTCTTCTCCTTTATATAGTCTATAACATCAACATATAACATTGGATCTTTCAATCTAAACAGATAGGTTTTATCTTGGTAATCAAAAGAAACTTGATTTTTCTTTGTCAGAGTAAGTCCTGATAAAACATCCAAATCAAACACATAATCTTGATTAGAAAGTTTCGCAAACAGTTTTTTATCATGTATTTCAGTTTTTACATAACCCAACTTCTTCGACTTGTATTTGATCGTATCCACCAAGTAAAGTATACCCTCGCTTTTAACATTAGTACTAGCAATTTCAGGAATTTTTGTTTTTTGCAACTTATTCCAATCCACAAGATTATCAAAATCCAAACCTGATATAAGCGAATATTCATTAAAATAAGCAATCTTACCACATTTGCTGCAATAAATATCATTTTTTGAAGTTGTTATGGTTTGATGACTAAGGCACTTAGGACAAACATAAACATAGTTTTCTACACCAAGGGCTCTTTTTTTAGGTTTATATAAATATCTTCTTTCTCTATTCCAATCAAAATCATTGAATTTCATTTCTTCTACTAATGTTTCATATATATATTCTAAACTTAGTTTTTCTAATTCCTCTGCTTTAAAAAGAACTTTAAAATTTAATTCCAAAAGACCGTTTTGAGTAATCTTTTCTCCCCATCTTGGTGCTGCTAAATATGAACCGTTAGTTTTACATATTACAACATCCAGTTTAAACTTCTTGAACAACTTGACTGTTGAAAACGGTATTTCGCTTTGCTCACCAAAGTAAGAAGAATTACCTTCAGGAAAAAGCATTACACCTCTACCGCTCTTAACAACTTTCATCATCTCTCTAATGGTAGTGATATCGCTTTGACCTTTTCTTTTTGGTATTGAATATATTAACTTTTTTAGAACAAACTTCATAGTTTTATTGACAAACATAAAAGCATTGATAACTGGATATGGATACCTCTTTAAAAACGTGGCAGTAAATAAACCATCGTGTAAAGATGAATGGTTTCCTATCAAAAAATAGGGGTCAGTCCTCTTTGGATCAAAATCCCCATAATTTACTTCAAACTTAAATTTACTTCGATAAAAAAGTGTTAAAAATGGTTTCAGTAATACTTCCTTTAAGTTCATCTAATCACTACCCTTGTTTGAATTATAACATAATCCAAAAAAAATTAATAAAAGTATATCATTAAATTTATGTAAAAAATATCATAAATGTTAAAAATTGTTAATAATTTATTATCTTCTATCTTATTATCTATCTTGAAAAAATCAAATACTAAGCAACAATTTTTATTCGTACAAAAACGGTAACAATATCAAATATTTTAATAATTAAAGTTTGCCTTGAGTTGTTTTTTTGCTTAATAAGATGTGATAGAATGATAATTAATCAGTAATATAAAAAAGAAAGTGGGGTTTATTATGGAGCAACAAACACAATTAAAATTAGAGACAACGCCTACCAAAAAGAATCTGTTGATTTTTACAGGTAGCCTCCTAATTCTTTTAGTAGCATCAGCTATTCTTTATGGTTTATACGTTCTAGCTGTAGCCGCTGTAGCATTAGTGTCAGGAGGTTTGGTGGAATATCTCTTCGCTAAAGTAAGAAAAACAGAATTTGATATTTCTTGGATTGTATCTCCATTAGTATTAACAATGATGTTACCGCCAACTATAAAACTTTGGGTAGTTGCGGTAGCTACTGTATTTGGAATCTTTTTTGGAAAAGCTATTTTTGGTGGTCTTGGTAAAAACATCTTCAACCCAGCAGTTGTCGGTGTGTTGTTTGTGACAATATCATTTCCTTCATTAATAACTGCAGCTGAATGGATTCATCCTTCTATTGATGGTTTTGCTGGTTCAACACCACTGGCAATGCTTAATAGAGGTGGAGATTTTACTTATCCTTTAATAGATTTACTAATTGGAAATGTTCCTGGATCTATCGGTGAAACTTTTAGAATTGGAATTATCGTCCTAGGTATCGCTCTTTTAGTTTTAAAAGTAGCTGACTGGAGAATACCAGTTGCATTTATTGGATCATTTTTAGGTTTAACGGCTCTTGGATATTGGTTAGCACCAGCAAGTTTTCCTGATCCAATTATCTCATTATTTGTCGGTGGTTTAATGTTTTCTGCATTCTTTGTGGCGACAGATCCAGTCACTGCCCCAATCAAACCTTGGGGTAAGGTGATTTATGGTATCGGTATTGCCTTTTTCACCATTTTGATTAGAAACTTTGCTACCTTCCAAGAAGGAATAATATTTGCGATTATCCTAATGAATGCAATAGCGCCATTAATTGACGGATGGTTTGAGAAAAAACCTGAAGAACTCAAAGAGGAGGTGGCCGCAGAATGAAACCAACTGTAAGAATGATTTTATTCGTTTTTGTTATGGCTGTTTTAACTTCTGGTATTTTACTCGGTGTTGAGGCTTTAACAGCTGAAAGAATTCAAAATAATCAAGATGCAAAAATAAAGATTGCCATTCTTGAATCACACGGAATAGATTATACTCTATCGAGCCTTAACGAAACTTTCGATCAAGAGATTGATATTATCGTTTCCGGTGAATGGACTTTCTATGTCAACCCTGATACTAACGCTGTAAGTTTTCCTATTTCCGGTGGCGGTGTTTGGGGACCTATTGAAGGTATATTGACTCTAGAAAGTGATTTTGAAACTATCTTAAGCGTCAAGATTCTTCAACAAGAAGAAACTCCAGGCTTAGGTGGTGTAATTGCGGAAAGCCAATATCTTGCAACATTTGTTGGTAAAAAAATGCTTCCTCAATTTGAAATAAATAAAGATCCGGCTCCTAATCTACCAAATGAAATCGATTCAATTGTTGGAGCTACAAACACATCAAAGAGATTCCAAGATATTATGAATGATGACTATGCTCAAGCAAAACTTGCTTGGGAAAGTCAAAATCAGTAAGGAGTGTTGAATATGAAACTTATTAGAGTTAAATATAAAAAATGGTTCAACATCTTAAGAGACGGAATCTCAAGAAGCAATCCTATAGTAGTAGCGGTTCTAGGTATATGTTCAGCCTTGGCTGTAACAAACAAAGTGGAAAATGCTATTGCAATGGGTTTAGGAGTAACTTTCGTTATCATGGCTAGTTCATTAACCATATCATTGATAAGAAACATTATTCCGCCTAGAGTTAGAATGGTTACCTACATGGTTGTAATCTCAACATATGTAATTTCTGTTCAAGCAGTTCTTCAAGCCTTCTTCATGCCTATAGCAGATGCTTTAGGTGCATATGTTGGTCTGATTATCACTAACTGTATCGTTATGGGTCGTCAAGAAGCTTTTGCGGTTAAGAATCCTGTTAAATATTCAATCATTGATGGATTTGCAAGCGGTATGGGCTACACTTTCGTTTTGGTTGTTGTTGCAGCTATTAGAGAAATATTAGCTTTTGGTACAATCTTGAATATGCCGGTTATGTCAGTAACATGGGAAAAATGGGTTGTGATGGCAATGGCTCCTGGTGGTTTCTTCGTCTTAGGTTTAATTATCTGGGGTATGAGGGAATTAATCAAATATTATGAAAATCAGGAGGAACCTACAGCATGAGAAATAGATTAAATATTATAGGTAAAAGGAGTGAAAGATTATTATGAAAGAAATAATTGAAATTATTATCTCGTCTTTAAGTAATCAAAATATTGCCTTAGTCTATATCTTGGGTATGTGTCCTCTAATCGCTATTTCAACTAACGTTAAAAACGCTAAGGGTATGGGTATCGCCGTAGTATTTGTAGTTACATTAACTGGTATTATCAACTGGCCAATTTATGCATTACTAAAAGCAACAGAAACAACTAATTTAAGTCTTTTAGTCTTTATTATCACAATTGCGGCTACTGTACAATTCCTTGAAATGTTCTTAGCTAAATTTTTACCAAAACTTTATAGCAGTTTCGGTATCTATTTACCTTTGATTACAGTTAACTGCGTTGTATTAGCCGTATCTTTATTCTTCGTTAATAGAGACTATAACTTCGTAGAGACTGCAGCCTTTTCATTTGGTTCATCATTAGGCTGGATGCTGGCAATTGTTCTATTAGCTGGTATCAGACAAAAATTAGCTAAATATGCAAATCTACCTAAAGGATTATCTGGAAAAGCTATCGCCTTTATTCTATTAGGAATTTTATCATTGGCATTTATCGGCTTTACTGGATTATCATTATTTTAAGGGGGATTGAATATGAACTTAATTTTAGCAGTTAACATATATATCCCAATCATTATTATCGGCCTATTAATGGTTATTACCGTCTTATTGATCCTTGCGGGAATGCTATTAGGTGGCAATAAAGAAAAAACCTTGACTATCAATAACGATAAAACAATTGTTGTTAAGGGAGAAGATAGTTTATTGAATATCCTCTCAAACAATAAAATCTTCATTCCATCCGCTTGCGGTGGAAAAGCCACTTGCGGTTTCTGTAAAGTTCAGGTTTTAGAAGGCGGTGGTGAAGTCAAACCAATGGAAGAACCTTTCCTTTCACCACAAGAAAAGAAAGATAATGTCAGATTATCCTGTCAAGTGAAGGTTAATGAAGATATCAAAATTTCAATCCCAGAATCACTTCTTTATGCAAAAGAATATACTTGCGAAGTAACAAATATCGAAGATTTAACCTATGATATCAAACTAGTAAGATTCAAATTCATTAACCCAGAAACTATGGAATTCAAGCCTGGTCAATATGCACAATTAAAGGTACCGGGAATAGATGTAATCAGAGCTTACTCAATTGCATCAAATCCAAAAATTACTCATGAAATAGAACTTATTATCAGAATGGTACCTAAAGGTAAGGCTACAACATTCGTTCATAGAGCCTTAGAGTTAGGCGATAAAGTTATCGTTACGGGACCTTATGGTAGTTTCTATTTAAGAGAAGATTCAAATAGAGACATCGTCTGTATCGCCGGTGGTTCAGGGAAAGCACCTATCAGATCAATCCTATATTTCCTTAAAGATCAAGGCATGCCAAGAAAAGTTAAATACTTCTTTGGAGCACGCTCAAAAAAAGATCTTTACTATACAGAAGAGTTTGTGGAACTTGCAAAAGAATTTCCTAACTTTGAATACATACCTGCGCTTTCAGATCCGTTGCCTGAAGATAACTGGCAAGGTGACATTGGTCTAATTACAGACATTGTTGATAAATACAGTGGTGATTTAAGCGAATCAGAAGCTTATCTTTGCGGTTCGCCTGGTATGATTAACGCTTGTATAAAAGTTTTAAATAAACATGATATTAAAGAAAGCAATGTATTCTATGATAAGTTTTCTTAATAACTGATTAACAACTTATAAATACCCTAAAACCACTTTTCGCTTTTAGGGTATTTTTTTTATTTGCCAAATAAAAAATTAATTAATTACATGCGTACATAAGACATGATATAATAAAAACATCAAATATAAAAAACGACTAAATTTTAGGAGCAATAAAGCGTGAAAAAAAGAATTCTTTATCCTTTGATAATTGGAGTTGTCTTACTTGTTATTCACTTAATAATTCAACCCTTTCTATTTAATCTTTACATAGAAAACTCTCTATCATTATTCCAATATCGATTAATATATCTATCCATAAATCTAGCAATAATAGTCGCATTATCATTAATCCTTCTTCTTGAAGGTAAAGTAGTGATAGGCGTAAGAGAAGTATCGGGTTTAGTGGTTCTAAATGTAGTTATGGATATCATAAGATTGTATATTTATCCCACTTTAGCAATCAAAGAAAACTTAGTGACATTCTTTGCTGGTGTAATCATCTTTGCTTTTGGGTTAGTCGCAATCAAATCCGCTCTTTATAAAAAAGGCGCAGGTTTCATTTTCATAATTTTAGGGATATTCTATATTTTACGATTTCCTGTATTCATTGATATATTATTTTATATCAACAATCAAATTCATCAAGCTAGCATAGCCGCTGAAAAATACTTTACCGGTACTGTAAATTTAAACTATATTTCAATAATTCTTCTGTTACTAGCTCTAGATAGAATTCTTCAGAACAATGTTGAGATGACTAGATTTCCAGACAAAAAATTGAATCAATAAAATAAACAATCAACCTAATTAAATAGGTTGATTGTCAACAGTCTGAGCACATTATTTTCCTATAGAAATTAATGTGCTTTTTATTTTTTATGTTTTTATATAAATAAGTAATTATTATAACTAATGAAACTTTTATCTATCATAATATATTTACTATATTTATCAATATAATTGGATGGAAATCACAAGCTACTCTTTTTTTGTCTGATCAACCAAGCCATATGTGTAATTCACGTCTTGAACAAAAACAATTCCATTACCTGGTTCATCAATATTAAGCTTTTCTCTAATGGAATTAACTACTTTATCAGTAATCTCATTCTTACAAAGTATCAAGATAATTTCCTTTTCAGGTGTTATCTCAAGATTAAACAACTTTTCAGTTTCGTGATTACCTGAACCTCTAGCATTGATAATGGTCCCTCCATTAGCTCCGGCAGATCTAGCCGCATCGATCACTTGATCAGATTTTCCCTTATTAATTATTGTGAAAATGGCATTGTACATAGTTTGTTTCACTTCCTCATCTAATACTTTTGGCTCAACAAAATTAGAACCTATCAATTGTTTAACTGGAATACTAAAGGCTATTCCATGGTTTGGTTTAGCGAACTTGAACTTTTCATTTAGTCCTTCTAGAACCGATTTCGTAGAAAAAGAGTCATTAATAATCAAGATTACTTCTTTTTCAGTTTGAACTAAGTCAAAAAACTCCAGCAGTTTTGAAGGCTTTACAGTGCCTTTGCCCAAGCAAACAGTAGATCCGCTTACTCCTAATGTTTTTGAAAATTTTGCTATTTTTCTGCCTATTCCATTATTTACTACTATACATATTAATTCTAGACTAAAGTAATTTGTAAAATTCATTTTACAACCACCCCCCCTTTCTTTGATTTGATTCTGAATATCAAACCAAGTATCTGTAAGGTAATGATTGGCATCAAGGCAACCATAGCTACCATTCCCAATCCATCTCTAATAAGATGAGCTCCTTCAACAACTCCAGCTGCTCCTTGTGTGAACGCAAGAATAAATGTAGCTGTGATAGGTCCAGTAGCTACGCCTCCAGCATCGAATGCAATCCCGACAAATATTTTAGGAACAAAAAACATTAATGTTAAAGCGATTAGATATCCTGGTAATAAATAATGCCAAATTTGCAGTGGCCCTATAAAGATTCTTAATACCGAAAGAGCTACAGCTAATCCAACCCCGATACTTAAAGCAATTAGAACTGCACTCTTAGCTATGTAACCACTGGTTACTTCCTCAATTTGCTTTGTTAATACGTGAACTGCTGGTTCTGCCAAAATTGTAACTATTCCAATTATAAAACTAATTAAAATAATGTAAATCTTACTTTCAAATACCGCTAATTCAGAACCTAAAAACAATCCTACATCCATGAATCCCGCATTGACTCCCCATAAAAAAATCAATAGTCCGACAAATGTATAGATAAACCCTCTGATTATCTTAATGAAACTTTTCAAGTTCATTTTAAATGATGTAAATTGAAAATACAAGAACACTAACACTATTGGTAATATTGCAAAAAAACTTTCGTTTAATACAGATGAAAATTGATGTATAAAATTGGTCAAGATTGATGTCTCATCAGATATTTGATTATTTATCTCACTTGCAAAATTAGGTTGTCTTATAAATAAACTGATAAACAGAACTGAAATGATTGCTCCAGCTGATACAATCGCTATAGTACCAAAGGAGTCTTTTTCTGATGCCTTACCATCTTTTTTTAAATGTGAAATACCGAATGTTAGAGCTAGAATAAATGGTACAGCCATCACTCCTGTAGTTGTCCCAGAAGCATCAAACGCTATCACAATGAACTCTGTTTCTGATAAAACAGCTAGTCCAAAAATTACCAGATATAAAACACCGATAATTGTGTACAAAGGTAACCCATAGATAATTTTCACAAACGCAAAACTTAAACTAACCGCTATACCTAGAGATACAACAATCAAAAGCGTAGTTCCACCTATGCTACCGTTTGTTAACTGAGCTACTTGATTGCCAAAAATTAAAAGCCCGGGTTCCGCAAAAGAAATTATAAACCCTAAAATAAAACCAGTAATTATAACTATCATTAGTTTATTAGATTTTAGAACACTCTCCCCCACTTTTGTTCCCAATGGAGTCACACCTCTGTCGACCCTTTCCAAGGTTCGTCAAAGGCTTCAAAAAAGAAACAAGTAATCTGATTTTTCTCCGTCCATTTATCAATTACAGAGTTAAAAATCTTTTGATTTTCTTCATTTGCAATATTAGCTTTTGTTTGAGCGTGATTAGACTTTGTCGCCCAACCGGTTTCGCTTATTATAACTTGTTTGCCTTTAGAATGCTTGACAGCTAGTTCATACATTTTTTTCATGAACTCAACAGATATATCCAATGGACAATGTTCCCAGAAAGGATAACAATTTACGGAAATCACATCACATGCATCAACAATTTTCGGATAATTTACATACATATAATATGCATCTACATAACCAACAGGAATATTTGGAACTGCTTGTTTGACTTGTTGAATATAATCTATTAGTTCTTCAACTTCCAAGTCTTCTCTTAACAAAACTTCATTTCCAATAGCTATCATATCTCCGTAGCCTTTTTTAGCAATACTTATTATATTATCAATCTCTACTTGATTGTTAATCTTATCATCGCCAATCCAAGCACCGACTAAGGTTTTCAAACCTTTTTCATGAGCTATTCTTGGAACTTCCTCATTACCGTTGGTAGTTGAAAATGTTCTAATCCACTATGTATATGGTCTAATAATTTCTAGTCTATCAGCAATTTGTTTTTCTGAGATAGCAGATCAGAAGTTAGGATCCTGTCCTTCTAAGTAAGGACTGAAACTAATACCTGATATTTTGTTCTCTAAGATACTTTGTACTTTGTTTTCAAGTTCTTAAATGTTGTCATTAAAAAAGCCTTCTTTGTTAATAAATAACGATCTACATTTAAATAACGCATTTGATTTTTTGGTTTTGACATTTTCAAATCACCTCATTCGATAATATGATATTATAGATTACTTAAAAAATACTATTTCTATTTTAATCGACTAATTCGATAACTTTGTTCAAATTGCCAATTTGTATTTCAATCACTCTTTTTTCCTCGATGAAATTCAAGTCTTCATCATATAGACTTAAATCATCTTTAGTGAGAATAAAAGAAACTGTCTTTACTTCATTTGGTAGTAAATGAATTTTCTTAAATCCTTTTAAAGATTTTAGCGGTCTTGTGACAGAAGCATATTGATCTTGCAAATAAAGTTGAACAATCTCTTCACCTGCTAAATTCCCGATGTTTTTTACTTCAAGACTAACATGACAGTTTTCATTCAATTTAATCTTTTCTGGAACTTGGAGGTTCATATATTCAAACTCGGTGTAGCTTAATCCGTAACCAAAAGGATAGAGCGGTTCATATTTGGTAGAAATAGCGCCGCTTGTATATCTTCTTGCATTATATACAACCGGAATTTGGTTTCCGTCTTTTGGGAATGAAATCGATAATTTACCTGATGGATTATAATCCCCAAATAAACAATCAGCTATCGCATCAGCGCCAAAAGAGCCTGGTAAATATGCCCATAATATTGCATCCACATGATCATTAGCCCAAATCATATTTACCGGTCTACCAATAACTGAAACCATCACTAAAGGCAGATTTATTGCTTTAGTAGCCTTAAGCAAATCCATTTCTTCTTTTTCAATCGCGAGATCATATGAATCTCCCAGCCATTCCGAATGGGGAGTTTCCCCCACAACCGAAATGCATAAATCAAATTTTTCTTCATTAAAGTTAATTTGATTAAGCTCAAATATATCTTTTACACAGGTTATTTTACAGTTTGGAACTTTTAATCTTAAGGCTTGTTCAATAGTCAAAAAGTCTAAGTCTTCTTCTTTTGCTACATCCCAACCTAATGTCCAACCGCCGCACAAACGATTTTTTGAACTGGCAGTTTTACCAGTCAACAGAATCGACTTAACAGTTTTTGATAATGGTAAAAGTTTAGATTCATTTTTTAATAAAGTTATTGATTCCAAGGCAACTTGCTTTCCTAAAACTTTACTTTCATAGTTGCCGTTAAATTCAATTGCCTTATTTATATCAATGTCTCCCTTTTCAAACATACCCATCTCATATTTTACGCGCAAAACTCTTCTTACTGTTTCATCCAATCTCGCTAAAGAGATCTTGTTTTCATTCACTAAACGTTCCATAATTTCAAGCGTTTCAATATCGGCTACCATCATATTTAAGTCTAATCCTGCATTAAAAGCTTTCATTATGGCTTCTTCTTTATTTTTCGCTATATGATGATGTTTATATAATCTATAAACGTCATCCCAATCAGACAATATCAAACCTTCAAAACCTAACTTCTTACGTAAAACGTCCGTCATTAATTTCTTAGAAGCCGGCATCGGTGTTCCGTTAACATCACCACCACTAATCATAATGGTTTTAACCCCTGCATCTATTGCGGATTTAAATGGCGGTATATGATTTTCCCAAAGACTTCTATCTGATAAATCGGCTGGAGTTCTATCCATACCATTAAATGCTTCACCGTAGCCGACAAAATGCTTAGCGCAAGCAGCTAAATTAGAAGTTTCTTGCATTCC
>JAVEQW010000080.1:0-5000 GCA_034007385.1 Candidatus Izemoplasmatales bacterium | reverse complement strand
AGAACAACTGATGCTATCGTTCAAGTCATCAGATGTTTTGACGATGATAATGTTGTTCATGTTGACGGAAGCGTAAATCCTATAAGAGACGTCGAAACAATTATGATTGAGTTGATTTTCGCTGATATGGAAGTAATCGAAAAAAGAATGCCAAAAATAAAAAAACGAGCAGAATTAAAGTTGGATAATGAGGCTGTAGAAGAATATGTTTTACTAGAAAAAATTCTTGAAGGATTAAAGAACGAAGTGCCGATAAGAGCTTTAGATTTAAGCGATGATGAACTTAAGTTAATCAAGAATTTCTCCTTTTTAACAGCTAAACCAATACTTTACGTGTGTAATATTTCCGAAAGTGAAATTAATGATTATTCTAGCAATGAATATGTTAAACAAGTAAAAGAGATATCTAAAAAAGATAAAGCTAATGTAGTAGTAATCAGTGCAAAAATTGAGCAAGAACTTCAGGAATTAGACCCTGAAGAAAAGAATCTTTTCATGGAAGAGCTTGGTATTAAAAGATCTGGTTTGGATGAATTGATTAGCATCAGCTATGAAGTATTAGGTCTTAAAACCTTCTTTACTGCAGGTGAAAAAGAAGTAAGAGCTTGGACTTTTAAAGATGGTATGAAGGCTCCTGAATGTGCCGGAATTATTCATAGTGATTTTGAGAAAGGCTTCATTCGCGCTGAAACCATCAGTTACGTTGATTTAATAAACGCCGGCTCAGAAGCAAAAGCAAAAGAAGCAGGTAAGTTTAGGCTTGAAGGTAAAGAGTATAGAGCAAAAGACGGCGATGTTTTTCATTTTAGATTTAACAATTAAAATGAGGTGAACTATGAAGGAAAACCTTAGAGATGAGATTGGATTGTTAGCTAGAAAAATGATTGATCTAGCAATATTGAAAAATAAAAAGATTAGTTTTGCCGAATCAATGACCGGCGGACTTTTAGCAAGTTCTTTAACTAATGAGTCTGGAGCATCTAAGGTTTTTGAAAAGAGTTATATAGTTTATTCTGATGAAGCTAAAACAGAGATTTTAGATGTTGAGACAAAAACAATTAAAGATTTTTCAGTTTACTCTTTTGAAACGATTGAAGAGATGCTTGATGGATTAAAAGAAAAAACAAAATCAGACATATTAGTAGCTGTATCAGGGGTTGCAGGCCCAAATCCTGATCAAAACCGAAATGTTGGAGAAGTATATATTGGGGTAATGATTGATGAAAGAATCGAGTTATTCTTAAAGAACTTTGAAGGAGACCGAGAAATTATTAGACTTGAAACCGTTAAGTTTTGCTTTAATCACATCTTGAAATATTTGCAAAAATAATTATATAAGAGATTTAATTATTGTTTGTAATATGTTACAATTTTGATACTTGAAACTTGGAGGATCTTATGGATTTTCAATCAATGTCAAAAAAGCAAACTTTATGGGTTTTTCTAGTTACTTATCTGTTCGCAATCTTTATTGGCGGTTTAACACTTATATATGGAGTTAATAACGATTATAATGTTGTTTTAACCACTCTAGCTTCAACAATATTCATGACTATAGTAATTTTCTTCTTTAGTAATATTACTAAAAACGCATCACTTTACGATCCTTATTGGAGTGTTATACCTATTGTAATCGTTATTGAATGGATTGTTCTTTACAAGAATCTCAGTATCAACGTTATTTTATTATTAGTAGCTGTTCTTGTTTGGGGAATCAGATTAACTCTAAATTGGTGGAAAAACTGGAGTGGGTTCAAACATCAGGACTGGCGTTATACGCACTTAAAAAATCAAGCTCCAAAAATTTATCCGATTACAAATTTTTTTGGTATCCACATGATACCAACCCTCGTTGTATATATTCAATTGATTAATGCTCATGATGTCATGCAATATCAAGGTATTAACTTTATATTTGTTATCGGATTTATTCTTTCTATATCAGCAGCTGTAATCCAGTTTATCGCAGACAAGCAAATGTATGATTTTCGTACAAATAACAAGATGAAGAAAAGTTGTATAGATGAAGGTCTTTGGAAATATTCTCGCCACCCTAATTATTTAGGTGAGCTGACTTTTTGGATAGGCATTTACATTATGTATTTTTCTTTCGTTCAAGTTATTAACATCAACATCATTTATCCGATATTAATGATTTTACTTTTCATGTTCATATCAATACCTTTGATGGAAAAAAAGTTACATGATCGACCAGGATATTCAGAATACAAAAATAAAGTGTCAATGCTTATTCCTTTCAGGAAGAAAGCTTAACAGGTATCAAAAAGAATTTTTATTGACTTATCTTGTTGATTAAGATATAATTTTCAAGAGATGGTTATAATATAAAATATTATATTTAGGACGGTGCACTTATGAGAATATTTAAGAAATTTTTAGTTTTATTAACATTTGTTTTATTAATCGGGAGTATGACAGCTTGTAGCTCTATTAATAAGGTAACAAAAAACTTTAGAGAAGCTGGATACAACTACTATCAATATAACTTTAAAGGTGGTTCATTACTATTTAATGATGTAGATGCAATTGTTGAAGAATTAAACATTACAATTATTGAAACTACAGTTACAACAGAAGAATTTAACGATATTACTACGACTTCAACTGTACCTAACGTAACAACAGTTACAATCAATCAAATCGCTAATGTTATTGGATTTTCAGTATATGCTTTTACTGATTCTAGAGACATAGTTGTAATCGTGATTGAGTTTGAATCTGAAGCTAGAATGAATGAAGTTCTAGAACAAAGTTTAACTTTACAAGCTCTTGTTGAAGGCTTAGATAAAGAAGATTACATTAACGGTAATTGTCTTTTAATTGCGGATGCAGAAGTTTACGAACAAGTAGTGGAAATATTCCAAGGAAGGTTTGTTCCTGAAGATAATCCAACAACTGAAGAACCTACTACAGAAGCTCCTACAACAGTTTTAGAAACAACAGCTAACTAGTAACAAACAAACACCTGAAAAGGTGTTTTTTTTCTAGACATAATTATTTAAGTATGATATAATACATCGTTGTGATTTATCTCACTTGCTGCGATAAGCAGCCAAAAGACCAAAAGGAGGTATAAGTATGAAAAGATACGAAATCATGTACATCATTCGTCCTAATCTTGAAGAACAAGCAAGAAAAGATTTAATTGTGAATTTAAATCAAGTTCTAACAACTAACGGTTCTCAAGAAGCAAAAGTTGATGAATGGGGCATTAGAGATCTAGCTTATGAGATTGCTGATTTCACTAAAGGTTACTATGTTGTTTTAGACGTAGTTGCTCCTATTGAAGCAGTCAATGAAGTTGATCGCGTAATGAAAATCCGTGAAGATATCATTCGCCATATCGTAATTGCTAGAGACGAAGCTTAGGAGGAAATTTATATGTTTAACAAAGTTGTACTTATTGGGAGACTTACAAGAGACCCTGAATTAAGATACACACCAAATAATATTCCTGTATGCTCATTCTCTTTAGCAGTTAATCGTCCATTCCAATCTAATAGCACAAATAATGACAAGAACGCTGATTTTTTCAATTGTACTGCTTGGCGTAAACAGGCAGAAAATGTAGCAAAGTATGTAAATAAAGGTTCAATGGTTGCCATTGAAGGCCGTTTGCAAACTCGCGATTACTTAGATGAAAAAATTAATGCAAGACGTTATGTTACTGAAATAGTTTGTGATTCAGTAGTGTTCTTAGATACAAAATCATCTGGTACAGATGATTCATACGATAATAAAAACGAAGATAATGATATCGATACAGGTTCTTTCAACAACGTTGAAGATGACTTACCATTCTAAAAAGGAGGAATAAATAATGGCTAGACCAGGATTTAAATCTAGAGGCCGCAGAAATAGAAAAAGATGCTATTTTACTGAAAATAAAGTTACATATATCGATTTTAAAGATTTCGAATTACTTAGAAAATTCGTTTCAGATAGAGGCAAAATTCTACCAAGACGTGTCACTGGTACAAGTGCATATTACCAAAAACATTTAGCTGCAGCTATCAAAAGAGCGCGCTTTATGGCTTTGTTACCATATGTAAAAGAATAGTACTAAACTTGAATTTAAAACCTACGTATGTAGGTTTTTTCTTTGCGAAAAAAAACATTGAATATCAAAATGTTTTTCTACCCTTTCAAGTTTATTTTTTAGTAGTATTATGATATAATATCATATTATGAATTCAAGCGAGGTTACAGATGAAAAAAACTAGGACTACAAAAATTATTTTTTGGTTCATAATCTTTGTAATTCTTATCGTACTAGGATATTTATTCCTTTTTCCTGAAGGTGTATTTTTAATTATTCCAGACCTTGATTTAATATATTTTATTTTCTATAACATTCTTGTATTGGTATTCTTAATTTCTTTAATTGTTTCCCACTATCTAAATAAAGCAAGAAAAATCAGAATCAATGAGTTAGAAAATAAAATTAGAGAGATGAATACTCTCCAAAAAAGAAGATTCAATTCTGAAGAAATAGCACTTTCTAGTTTGGCAGTAGGAATTATTTTATATGACGAGGAATTCAATATCGTTTACGCTAATGCATTTGCTAAAGAGATTTTTTCCAATGCATTAGTAGATAGAACTTTAAAAGTCATTAACAGAGATTTGTACGATAATGTTTCTAAAAGAATCGGTAAATTTACTACCAACGTATATGATAAGATTTATGATGTAGTGCATTATCCTAAAAACAGTTCAGTCTACCTTTTTGAAGTGACTGATCGAGAGATAATCAAACAAAAATATTACGATTTTTCTGATGTTATCGGCGTTATGAGTCTAGATAACTTTAATGAAGCCACCTCTAATCTTGACTTTCAGGTTAAAGCCAATATTCAAGGGTTGCTTTTATCGGCTTTAAACTCATGGTGCTCAACAAACAATATTTATTTTATTAATCTGAGACCTGAAAAATCAGTGATCATGATGGATAGAAAAAAACTTGATGAGTTGATGAA
>JAVEQW010000079.1:0-5013 GCA_034007385.1 Candidatus Izemoplasmatales bacterium | reverse complement strand
TGGCGGAGAAAAGGGGATTCGAACCCCTGCGCCCTTTTACAGACCTACTAGCTTTCCAAGCCAGCCCCTTCAGCCTCTTGGGTACTTCTCCAAAATCTGGCAGGGCCAGAGAGATTCGAACTCTCGGTCTCGGAGTCAGAGTCCGATGCCTTAACCACTTGGCCATGGCCCAATCTAATTTTATAACCAATTACAATTATATCTTTATTTCCAAAATAATCAAACAAAAAAATTCCTTATTCCATCTCAGTAATAAAATCTAAATTTTTAGTATCTTTAATTGCCTCAACAATTAAAGTCCTCATAACATTAATGTCTATATCATCCAGTTTCTTTATATACAAGCATCCTTTACCGGTTTTATATTTCCCTAGTTTGTTAAGATTAATTAATTTATTAATATCATAGGATAAATATAAGGTTATTGCTTGTTTTCTACTAGCAAGCCCAACCACTGGCATTTCACCTGAATGTCCTGATTTATAAACATATTTTAGTCTCCCGAACCCGATGATACTTCCCCATAATTTTGGCTCTTTATTGGTTACTTCTTTCATTAAATCCACAAGTTTTATAATATCTGCTTTTCTTTGTTCATCTAATCTCTCAATAAAGCTATTTATATTTAGATTCGTGATTTCCATCTTAATACCTCAACTTATACTTTTCTCAAAATTTTATTCATGCTTTTGCCTTTAGCCAATTCATCAATCAACTTATCCAAATATCTAATGTTTTTCATTAGTTCGTCTTCTATATCCTCTACTCTAACACCACAAACCAAACCTTTGATAAGCTTGGCGTTCTCATTAATTTTTGGAGCGTTCTCAAAAAATTCTTTCATAGATAAGTCGCTTTCAGCGATTGATTCGAAATCCTCTTTTGGATAATTAGTTAACCAAAGGATTATCTCATCAACTTCTTCTTTAGTTCTTCCCTTCTTCTCGGCTTTTTGAATGTACAGCATATATATTCTTGAAAAAGTCATTGAAAATATCTTATGTTCCATATAATTCTACTCCCTTTTTAAGTCTAGTCTCATTAAGACCCAATCATAGTATTTATCATCACTAATTTTACTTGCATTTTTATTGATTCCAAAGGTAATGAAACCGAACTTTTCATATAGTCTGATCGCTCTAAGATTTTCTGATACTACCTCGAGATAGATAGTTTCAATAAAAGCAGTACTCTTAGCATAGTCAATAAGATTCTCCATTAACAAAGTTCCTACACCCTTGCCCCAATACTCTTTTAATACTGATATCGCTATTTCTGCTTTATGCCTAATTCTTTCTCTAGGATTCACGTGAATATAAGTATTGCCGATAATTTCATTCTCTTTCTTCACCACAAACATTCTACTGTATTCGGTATTATTAACTGAATCAAGAAAAGCTTCTTCTTGTCCTATGGTCATAGGTACTCCAGAAGAACCAAATAATAAAAAGTCAGTTTCGGAACCAACTCTTTGAAGGTAATTAAGCATTTGCCTCGCGTCTTCTTTTTTTACTAAACTAACATTATAGTTCATAAGTTCATTTCTCCTAAATAGATTTGTTTGTTTATACAATTATAGCATTTTAAAATGTATTTTATACAAAAAAAGCAAACTCTTATTGAGCTTGCTTGGATAATTTATAAGCGTAATCGTATTCTTCAAAACCAATGTCAAAGTAAAACTTTTGCGTTGAACCAACAAAAATATCTTTCGCACCATCTTTTAAAACTTCTTTAATAGAGTTATAGATACATGCTTGAGCCAATCCTTTTCTCCTATGATCTGGAACTGTTGCGACTGGTTCAATAAGCGCGGTCTTGGTGTTCTTTATATACCAAATACCGGAGTAAGATTGATATTTATCATCTTTAATTGCGACATATGTATAATTCTTTTTAAAGTTAGGCGAAGATGTCATATGTTTTCTTGAAAGCAAGTTTTCTTCTGAATAATCGACTTCATCACCGTGATTAAAACCCCTCCATAATGCATGGTGAATTTGATCCAAACGATAATCTCGAGCTAAAGATACAATATTATATCCCGGCGTTTCAGGAACTTCAAAATCCTTCAATGTGAATTTTGAAACCGGATCAAACTTGCCATGATTTAAATATCCGCATTCTTGCAATAATTTGACCATATCTTCATCTCTTGGAATTATTATGTCGTGAGATAAATTGCTCTTAATAAAATAATCAACTATTTCTTTTCTTATACTTTCTTCAAACCTATAAATAACAAAATAAGTATTAGGCTCATCCTCATATAGCAATACCGCTTCTAGTTTGTCATTATTATAAAAGAACTTCATTTGCGATAATTCGCTTTCTTTTAAGTTATCTCTTGCGAACATCCATTCCCATCTGCTCCAATGATAGTAAAGATACTGATAGCCCTCATTAAAATCTTTGATGAAATTCAAAACTTTATAAAAGTCTGAATTATAATTTTTATCTTGGTTATAGGAAACTATCTTGTACATAATTTAGAATTCCTTTTTTTATTTGAAATTTAAATCTTCTTTAAAGTCTGAAAATACTTCACTAAGTTTTTTATAATCGACAATGTAACCAAACTTTTGGTTTTTATCTCTACTCATAAATAATATTCCACTAGTTAAGAACTCATTAATATGATAAGAAATTGTAGCACTCGAAACATCAAGTTCATCAGCTATATTTTTAATTGAACTAACTCCTTTAGCAATTAATCTAAGAGTTTCATATCGAGTCTTATCACCTAATGCCTTGAATATTTTAACTCTTTGAGCTAACTTGTCTTCATTAAGTTCGTGAATCTTTTTAAAAGAATATTCCATTTCTAATCCCCATACCATTCTGCAAATATCTGATTCAATAAATCTTAGTGTGTATGGCATAACGAAAGAGACATAAAAATCACAAAATTCTCCGCCATTAAATTCGTAGGATATAGCATCATAAGTAATCTTTTTAAATGTTTCATTAGTATTTTTTGATAATCTTTTGGCTAAATCGTTTCCAACTTCATCACACTTATTTTCATAATTTTGGTATGAACTCTCGAAAAAAGATTCGATTTTCTTAAAAAGTAAAATATATTTTTCTAGGTGTTGATGAGGATTTTGAATCATCATAAAAAGGTTCCATTTATTAGATGAATCAATCTTAAGCTGATTAATAAACTGAGTTGCGTTGCTTTCATCAAAGACTTTTGTAGTTAAATCGTCAGAATCTTCCATAGTAATCAAAGCCTTGATAATTTTATCTTTTAAGATATTAGTTTCTTCTTTCATCAAATCATTAAAATAAGTATCAATGTCCGAATACTCATAGATAGGATATGCGTGAATCAAAATATTAACAAAATCATAATGTGAATATATGTCTTTTTGGTAAAATTGATTAATTTCATCTTTGTATGGTTCTAACTTAGAATGCATTTTTTCAGAAAAATCATTGTAATCCTCTTTGATTGCTTTTCTTAATGTTTCATCTTCATTTTGCATCTCTTCTTCTAAATTAAAGTACATTCTTGGAAAAACTAGATTATCTAAAATCTTTGAGACTTCTTTATTAAATCTAAATTTCATTTAATTCCACGCTTCTTTCATAAGTTTTAATTTTTTCTTTTGTATCTGATTCAATTAAATGCATTTGCTTATAATAAATTATCACAGTTAAAATAATAATCGCCCCATTTAAGATCATTACAATTCCAGGATTAATTATATCATACAAATATCCAAAAATCACCTGTCCAATTGGGATCATTATGGCGGTTCCTAATCCTAAGACCGTTGAGGTTCGTCCCATATATTCTAAAGGTACTATTTTTTGTAGAAGCGTCCCAACAGCTATATTAACAGCAGTTACAAATACACCAATTATAAAACATGTTACAAGCACTATTATATAAGATAACAAGCCATTGCTTATACTAAATACCGTTTGATTAACCGTAACTGATATTAATATAATAAGGAATCCGATTATTAAAAACGACTTTACCAATACGTCTCCTAATTTCATCTGTTTGAGTTTCTTTGTTAAAAGCATAGGTGCGGCAATCATTGAGGCAGAGAGAACTGTTTGCAATAACCCCAATCTAAAATCTGATTGTACTAAAACTTCTTTTACCAAAAATATCAATCCCACAGAGAATAGTGGTGCGATACTGAAGTTAACAATCATTGCAATTGAAATAATAGTTCTAATTGGTTTTGATTCTTTAATAATCTTTATTCCTTCAACCAAGTCTTTTTTAAAACCAGCCAGTGATTTAACGTTATCTTCACTTTTTGTTTTCGGCACCTTAATAAACATTTCACTGATAGCGGAGATCAAAAAACTTACTGCGTTAATAATTATCGCTATAAACAAACCAAATGCGCCGTATATTATAGCCCCCAAAATAGGAGCCATTAAAGTACCAAAACTTATTATCATTGTTCTTAATGAGTTAGCTTCCAGATATTGTTCTTTCTCAACTACGCTAGGTATTACAACTGACATTGAAGAATGGAAGAATATTTCTGTAATTTCCAGTAAGATAACTAATAAGTAGATTAAACCGATTGTTAGATTTTCATTATAAAACAAATATATGGCAAAACCAAAGAGGATAAAGGCATTTATTAAATCCAAGATGACAATTGATTTTTTCTTATCAAACCAATCGCCAAAAACTCCAGCTATTGGAGATAAAATAATTCTCGGTAATATTGCTATCGCAAGCATTGTTGCGAATAGTGTCGCAGATCCGGTTATTGCTAATACATACAGTGAGAGGACGAACTGTTGAATATTGCTACCGATTAAGGACACAAAATTACCGAGGATTACTAGTATGAAATTTTTGTCTTTAAGTAATTTTTTATTCATTGTATATATTTATCTCCAATATTGTTTGTTATATTCTACTTGATGATAAAATTGACCCCAATATTCACCTGGATTTAGAAAATCAATATATACTCTTTTAGCATCTTTGAATAGTTTCATTTTTTATTTCCCCCTTGTATCATTTTT
>JAVEQW010000078.1:0-5039 GCA_034007385.1 Candidatus Izemoplasmatales bacterium | reverse complement strand
GCACCAGGCTGAGAGTATAACTTTTGCTGTTATAGACCTTACCTGATCTGGATAATGCCAGCGTAGGAGTATATTTTATACTTATTAGGTCCCTTTTTAAAAGGGACTTTTTTTGTCCCTAAAAAAAAGAAAAGGAGAAAAGAAAGTATGAACAAGAATGTAAAAGTAGTAGCGGAAATTGCAATTCTATTAGGAGTTGCAGTAGTTCTAGACATTGTTTTTGGAATCTTGTCTCAAGGGATTTTCCCATGGGGAGGTTCAATTTCACCAGCAATGTTACCGATTTTTATTATCGCTTATCGCCGAGGCGTTAAAAATGGCTTGCTAGCCGGATTTATGTTTGCGGTGATTCAAATGATGATGACTGGAATGATTTCAAGCGGTGTGATAGCTGCGATACCAGAATCACCATATGTTGGACCTGGATGGTTAAAATTGATTTTAGTTTATCTACTTGATTATCTGATTCCGTTTACCTTATTGGGGTTAGCGGGAATCTTTAAAGGCGCTATTAACAATTTAAAACCGTTTGTTTTAGGTATGATTTTGGCTGCTTTTATCAGATACCTTTCACATGGAATTTCAGGTGTATTGATATGGGGTAGTTACACCAGTTGGTTTAATGAAACTTATGGCACAAACGTTAGTCCTTTTATATACTCATTTGTAGTTTATAATTTACCTTACATGGCCGCATCTTTACTAATTTGTATACTTGTAGGTATTATAATCTTTAAACGTGGATTATTAAAAACAAATATATAAACACTTAAAATAGCGGTTTTCCTTTAATCCGCTATTTTTTATAACAAAAAATTAGCACTCAAATATTGACAGTGCTAATATTTATGTTATAATATTAATGACTTAAAAATTTAGGAGGACAATATGGCAAAGAAAACTATTGAATTCAAAACCGAATCAAAGCGTTTATTAGAGCTTATGATTCACTCTATTTACACAAACAAAGAAATATTTTTAAGAGAACTTATATCAAATGCATCTGATGCAATCGATAAGTATCACCTGATGAGTTTAACCGATGAAAAGTTAGAAAAAAGAAATGACTATGAGATTCATTTGGAAATTGACAAGAAACACCGTAAACTAAAAATATCAGATAACGGTATCGGTATGACTTATGATGAACTTATTGAAAATATTGGAACTATCGCAAAAAGCGGCACTTTAGATTTTTTAAAGAACATGAAAGAAAAAGAACTTAAAGATGATGATCTAATCGGTCAATTCGGTGTAGGTTTTTATTCAGCTTTTATGGTCTCATCAAAAGTAGAAGTCATCACCAAATCCGCTTTTAGCAATCAAGCCTATAAGTGGATTTCAAAAGGTGAAAATGGCTTTACTATTGAAGAAACTGAGAAAGATTCAATAGGTACTGAAATCATTCTAACAATTAGAAAGAATGAAGATGAAGAAGAATATGATGAATTCTTAGAAGAATATAAGATTCGTTCTTTAGTCAAAAAATACAGTGATTACGTCAAATACCCAATCACAATGGAACACGAATCACAAGTTCCATTAAAAGATGAAGAAGGCAATGAAATTGAAGGTAAGTTTGAAACAAAAGTAGAAAACGAAACCTTGAATTCAATGATGCCAATCTGGAAGAAGAATAAATCAGAAGTTAAAGATGAAGAATTAAACGAATTCTATAAAACTCAATACTACGACTATAATGATCCACTATTTAGCATTTGGACCAATGTAGAAGGTGCTTTAACCTATAAATCTATCGTATTTATCCCTGAAAAAGCTCCACAAAATCTTTACTCTGAAAAATACGAAAAAGGTCTGCAGCTATATGCTAAAGGTGTGTTTGTTATGGATAAATGTAAAGAATTAGTTCCAGATTACTTAAGATTCATCAAAGGTTTAGTAGTTAGTCCAGATTTAAACTTAAATATTTCTCGAGAAATCCTTCAACAAAATCGTCAACTAGTACTAATTCAAAAAAATCTTGAAAAGAAAATAATTAATGAACTAGAAAAAACTTTAAAAAATGAAAGAGATAAATATTTAAAATTCTGGAAAGAATTTGGCGTCAATATCAAATACGGTGTTTATGATAATTTCGGTATGAATAAAGAATTACTTCAAGACTTATTATTATTTGAAACAGTCAATGAAGAAAACCATGTAACTTTAAAAGAATACATCGAAAAAATGCCTAAAGATCAAAAAGAAATCTTCTATGGTTCAGCTAACTCCAAAGAAGCGATAAAAATATCCCCACAAATGGACGTACTAAAGAAAAAAGGCTATGATGTATTAGTTCTTACTGATGAAGTAGATGAATTCATGATCAGTATGTTAAATGAATATGATAAACATAAATTCAAATCAATCAATCAAGGTGATTTAGATATTTTAGATGATGAAGAAAAAGAAGTAATCAAAACTTTAGAAGAAAAGAACAAAAGTCTATTAGAAAAAATTAAAGAGGTTTTAAAAGATAAGGTAAATGATGTAAAACTATCCACAAGACTTACAGATTCACCAGTTTGTTTAGTTAGCGGTGACGGGTTAAGTTTCGAGATGGAAAAAGTTATGAGTCAATTACCTGGTGAAAAAAACTTGAAAGCTGAAAAAATCCTCGAAATCAATCCAAAACATGAGTTATTCCAAGCGATTGAATCTTTATATGAAACTCAAGATGAAGCGATTGATGATTACGCAGAAATCCTTTACAATCAAGCGTTATTAATCGAAGGACTAGAGATTAAGGATCCAGTATCTTTTAGTAATAAAATGGTTAAAATTCTTATCAAAGCCGCAAAAAAGGAAGTAAAATAAAATATGAATGATATCCTTAAAACCATTAAACAAGACTTTATTAGTTTAAATCAAGAAAAGAAAATTAGAATTAAACATAAAAACTATGGAAATTACGAAGCTTTAATGCTTTTACCAACATCAAACACAAAAGCAAAAGAAGTCATAATAAGTTTTATCTATTTTCTTAATGAAAAGGGACTTGACGTAAAAATCACTTATAAGCAGTCACAGAAGAATCAAGATCCTAAATTAACTCGTTTCGCTTTTTCAAATACAATCAAAAACATTGCGATACCTTTTTTTGAAGAAAAAGATCAAGATGAGATTAAAAGCATGTTTAAATATGAACTTATCGAAAACAAAATTCAATCAGTAATTAAAGTAGAAGATCAAAAACAAGTCTTTGTGAAAGTCATTAAGGATAACTTAAACTCAATAATCAATTATATCAATTAAGTATAAAAATATTAAAGGCTCCTAAATTTTAGGAGCCTTTATATAATATTCATCAATAATACTTAAATAATCCACGGGTTTACGGTAACCCTCTTTAATTTCTTTACCAAACTCAATAAACTCTTCTAAAGCAATTGATTTTTTACCAGTTTTGGATCTTTCATAGTAATCAACAATATACTTAGAATCTAAGAAAAATATTCTACCTAAAACAGAAAAATATACGATAATAAAACTTATAGCACCATGTTCATTAACTCTTCTTAAATGATTAACTTGATGCTCATGGATATTTTTTATTGGGAAAGAAGTTTTACTTTTCGTTTCTTTAGCCTCGAAATCAATATAATACCCCTTATATATTCCATTATAATCGGTAGTAGAAGGAAGTTTATAATAAGCCTCAGTTATTTTAGCTGCACTTCTCACTCTATAATCAACCGATACAATTTGAATTGGTATAGGCTTTTTATAAATAACCGCAATATCATTATCCAAATAAAACTCATTGGTTTGGTTTATCATGGTTTCAAAATTCATACCTCTATTAGCAGTAGAAGTGAGTTTAACATTATCGGATTTTTTCTTATTAGGATAGTTAATCATTATCATCACCACTTGTATATTTTACCATATAGTATTCTAGAATACTATTGAAAGAAAAGAATAAATAGCTTCATTTGATTTTACATTTTATAATAATATTTAACCAACCAATATTTTTTTAATCCAATGAAAATAAATGTCCTTATACCTTTTAGAAATCTTCAAAATAAGATATAATAGATATGGAATTTTTTTTAGAAATGAGCGGATATTATGAATCAAATAAAATTTTATGGTCTCGGTGGCCTCGGAGATAACGGTAAGAACCTTTACTGTATCGAAATTAACAAAAAAATAATTATCTTAGACTGCGGACTCCAACATCCATCTGGAGATCTTTTAGGTGTTGATGCCTTAGTTCCTGATATAACATACCTAGTAGGTAGAAAAGAAGATGTCCAAGGTATCTTTTTATCTCATGCCCATGATAAAAACATTGGTGCTTTGCCAATGCTTTTACTCCAAATGAATAAACCTGTATATGGGACAGATTATACCATTGCGGTTGTTAGAGACAACTTAAGAGAAAACAAAATGAATCCAGAAGAATATCAATTGAATGTAGTTGAATATAAAAAAATCATCAAGTTTGATGATTTCTATATCGAATTCTTTCAAACAACACATTCAGTACCTTTAAGTGCTGGTATTGTTATATATACTAAAGATGGTGCTATAGTTTATACAACGGACTTTAACTTCAATCAAGACGTTCCTGAATACTACCGGACTGATTTTCAAAAAATAGCTAAAATCGCTGATTATGGTGTTTTAGCTTATCTAAACGAATCACAAGGTGCTTTAAACAATACAAAGTCTTCTGGAGACGATTACTTAAAGAAACTTATAAGACATAATTTCTTAAAAGCTAAAAATAGAATAATAGTTGCAATGTATTCAACAGAATTATCAAACATTCAAATGATTATCAATGAAGCAATAAAACTAAACAAAAGAATAGCGATAATCGGTCGTAAAGCACAAAGACTATTATTCATTGCCGAAATGATGGGTTATATAAAAGTTCCTGAAGACCGTTTGGTTAATTTAAAATATCTCGACGCCGATAACAACAATGAACTTGATGATGTTGTATTCTTAGTAACCGGTGAAAGGCATGAGCCGTTCTTTATGCTTCAAAGAATGGCCAAAGGTTTTGACCGGTTAGTAAAACTTAT
>JAVEQW010000077.1:0-5148 GCA_034007385.1 Candidatus Izemoplasmatales bacterium | reverse complement strand
CAAAGTTAACAACATATCCTCTTCAGCCATCTTTTCAATCATGTAATCAGATGGAATAACCAAGTCAAAAGCTGTTGTTTTGCTTTTGATTTTTGAATAGAACAACTCATTTGAATCGGCGACGCTGATTACAACGTCAATGCCAAATTCATCTTCGAAGTTTTTTACTACTTCATCATTGATATATTCGCCCCAATTCAAAATTCTTAATTTTGGTTTTGAATTACAAGCGCTTAAAACTAATAGTAAACTAAGAAGTCCTGCCATTAATATTATTTTTTTCATTCTTTTTTCCTTTCTTTTGCTTTTGCAAAAATTGATATGTTAATAACCCTATTAGAGTAAATAATGTAAGTAAAGTTGAGAAAGCATAAACTGAAGGCGTTAAATTTCTTCTACCAATTACTGCATAAATCCAAATTGATAAATTGTCAAATCCCGCTCCAGTATTGAAGTAACTGATAACAAAGTCATCGATACTCATAGTTAAAGCTAAAAGCATTCCTGAGAAGATACCAGCCTTTATCGCCGGAATAACGACTTTAATCAATGCTTTATATGGTCTTACCCCCAAATCCAAAGCCGCATCCATTAGGTTTGGATCAGTTTCTTTAAGTTTTGGCATAACGCTTAAAACGACATAAGGGATCGTAAAGAACAGATGTGCCATAACAAGTGTGAAGAGACCGAAGATATTTGGAAATACAACCATCAACAATCTAAACATCAACATCAAACTAAAACCAGTTACGATATCAGCGTTTAAGATTGGTACGTTGTTTAACAACATCCAGATAACCCTTACCTTCTTACCTAGAGCATAAAGCCCTATAGCGAAGAAAGTGCCTAAGAATGTTGCGAGTATAGTTGCTATACCACTTACCAAGAAGGTGTTTTTTATGGCTTGCATCAACTCTTCTTCTTGGAAGATATTAGTATACCACTTAAATGAAACATTGGTAAACTCGGAAATAATTCTGCTCTCATTGATTGATTGGATTGCGATAACAACTATAGAAATGTATAAACCAAAGATGATAAACACTACAAAAAACTTTTTTAAAACTTTATAGATCTTATTCATTACCGTAAAATCACGGTAACCATAATCCTTTAGGGTAGCACGCTTATTTTCCATTATAATAACGTTTCTCCTTCCTTATCAAACTTAGTCAATAATAGAATAGAACCAAGGATGAAGAATAGAATTACTACAGCCAGCAAAGCTCCGTGATTATAGTTTGTATAAACAAATTTGTTTTCTATAATAGTACCAATGAAAACTATCTGACCTCTTGACAAGATCTTTGGTATCGCAAAACCGGCTAAAGTTGGTAAGAAAACCATAATCGATCCGGTCACAACACCTTTTAAAGATAGTGGAAATACAACTTTCCAGAATTTTTTGATCGGTGGTAACCCTAAATCCAATGCAGCTTCTTCTAAAGCAAAATCAATCTTTTCCAAAGCTGTATAAACAGAAAGAATCATAAACGGCATATAAGTGAATACCAAACCAAACAAAACTGCCATCCAAGTACCGCTGATATTACCGAAAAGATTAAATCCTAAAATGCTTTTCAAAATATTGTTTTCTGACATGATATTAGCTAAGCTTTCAGTTCTTAGAATCAAGTTAGACCACATCGGTAAAATAACAATAGTTAGAAGAATAAACTTATTTTTAAACTTGCTTAATTTGATTTCATAAGCGATAAAATAACCAAAAACAAAACTTAAGAAAGTGGTGGCAGTTGCGAAAATCAACGAATTTCTAAAAGCAATTAAAGTTGAACTTTCTAAAAGCAACTTAAAATGATTTAAAGAAATCACTAACTCGCCAACGCTAACACTTGAATCTAAATTTGAGATACTGATTAAAACCATCGCTAGAATCGGTACGAATACTAAGATGCTTAACCAAACCATATATGGTTTGGCTAAGACTTTAAACTCTTTATTCACTCTTTTCGACCTTCATCATATGAATTTCATATGGATCGATTGTTAATCCGATTGGTTGACCAACTTCATAACTTTCATAAGTATGTACTAAGAGTTTCTCGTTTTTAACTAATACTTCATATTCATTATGAACGCCTTTAAATAAACTGAAAACTACTTCACCGACAAGCTTTGCTTTTTCGATATCGACGACGTCAAAGTCTTCCGGTCTGATAACGACATCTACTTCTTCATTATCATTAAAGTTATATCCCATACATTTAAAGTCAACGCCTAAAAAATTGACGACATCCTTTTTAACGTATGTACCCTTAAGTATATTGGTTTCACCGATAAAATTCGCTACATAACGATTTAGCGGCTCATTATAGATAGATTTAGGTGAACCTAGTTGTTGAATCACGCCTTCTTTCATTACGACGATTCTATCACTCATGGTCATAGCTTCTTCTTGGTCATGAGTTACGAACAAAAAGGTAATACCTAAATTCCTTTGCATTTCTTTTAATTCATATTGCATGTTTTGTCTAAGTTTTAAATCTAGTGCTGCTAGTGGTTCATCTAACAAAAGAATTTGCGGTTTATTAACTAAAGCTCTAGCTAAAGCAACTCTTTGTTGCTGACCACCTGAAAGTTGGTCAACCTTTCTTTTCTTGAAACCTTCTAACTTCACAAGCTTTAATGCTTGTTCACTATCTTTATAAATTAAGTTCTTTATTGCTTTTCTCAATATGTTTTTCTTGGAAATATCGCCTAATTCTTTTGCTTCTTTTTCAATTTTTTCTTTGCCAAAGAAGTTTTCCAAGTACTCCCAACTACGGTTGTTCAAACCAAAAGCTACATTATCAATCACATTCAAATGAGGAAATAAAGCATACTTTTGAAAAACAGTATGTATCGGTCTTGCATAAGGAGGTAGATCATTAAAGATTTTACCATTGATAATAACTTCTCCTTGTTCCGGTTTTATGAACCCGGCAATCATTCTTAAAATTGTGGTCTTACCACATCCTGATGGTCCTAGAAGTGTTAGAAACTCATTTTCATATATAGTTAAGTTAACGTCATTAACAACTAACTCGTCATCATAACTTTTTGATATGTTTTTAAGTTCGATCAAAGGTTTTTTATTTGCCATCATTTACCTCCTATATTTTTTATTTATTTACAAGAGATAATTATAAAACTATTTTCAAAAAATGCAAGGGTTTTTTACTATTATTTTTTAGAAAGCTTTTTCATGAAATAAAAACTGGAACCAACCGCTAAACGGCGCGGTTATAATTGAATTAAAAAAAGGCTATTCTTAGCCATTTTATATCTAAAAAATATCGTTGTTTTTAACATTTGTTCATTTTTGATTTTTGCAAGAAAAAAGACTGGTTTTTTAAAAAAATCCAGTCTTATTTTAAAGTTTTCAAATATTTATTTATTGCGATAGCTGCATGTGCTCCGTCGCTTGCGGCTTTGACAACTTGTAACAACCCGCCGATACAATCACCGGCAGCGAATAATCCCGGCACGTTAGTCATATGATTTTCATCAACCACAATATAGTTGTTTTCAATAAAAGCACCGATTCTTAAAGCGAAATCGTTAGCTGAAGGTGTACCGATTGCGACGAACAATCCGTCAACTTCAAATTCTCCTTCTTCAGTAACAACTTTTTTTACAACTTCGTCACCTTGAATCTCACATAATGGATCAGTGATTAACTTTTCTTTAATCTCTTCTTCAATGTGTAGAGGTAAACCTAAACCGTTTGTGAATACTGTAATATCGCTTGTGAAGTTTCTTAAAACTTCTAGTTCTTCAAGCATAAATTCGGCATTACCGATAACACCGATTTTTTTGTTTCGATAAATAAAGCCATCGCAGATAGCACAAAAACTTACACCTTTGCCAACAAACTCTTTAAAGCCTTTGACTTTGATATTTGGTTTTGCTTGCCCAGTAGCTATTAGTACCGTTTTTCCTTGAAACTGATTTCTCGTTGTTTTAACGGTAAAATCTTCAAAATTATCAATTCCGATTACTTCTTCTTCAACAACAGTAACTCCAAGTCTTTCCGCTTGAGCTACACCTTGTTCAACAAGGTGTTTTCCACTTACAGTATTTTCAAAAGCCCAATAATTATCAATATGATTAGTTTTGCCTAAGGTGCCTAGATCTTTCATAATCATTAGAACTTTTAAGCGAAATCGCTGTAAATAAATAGCGGCGGATGCTCCCGCAGGTCCTCCGCCAATCACTATTACATCAAACATTCTTATTTTAGACCTAGTCTCTTTAATAGATCATCTTTTCTCATCAAGCCAACTACTTGTGTTTTTACTTGACCATTTTCAAATAAATAAACTGTAGGAATACTTGATACACGGAATTGATTAGCTAAATATCCTTCTTCATCGACATTTACTTTTGCGACTTTAACTTGACCTTCTAAATCTTTTGAAATTTCATCTAGAACTGGAGCCAACATTAAACATGGTCTACACCATTGAGCCCAGAAATCAACGATTACTGGAATATCTGACTCTAATACTTCTTTTTTAAAAGTTTCTGTAGTTACTTTAACTGGCATTGTTTTTTCCTCCAAAATAATACTTATTATTATACCTTACATATTTTAACAAAGTAATCGACTATTTCCAAGCAATTTGCACTTATCATCTAGAAATCTAATTCATCAATTCTAAACGTTGTCCATTCATCCATGGGAATAGCTTTTTTACTCAAGTAAAAATCGATTGCCGGCTGATTCCAGTTAAGACAAACCCATTCCATTCTACCGCAATTATTCTTTTTTGCCTCTGAAAGCAAATAGTTGAACAAAGCGTTTCCAATACCTTTTCCGCGATATTGTTTATAAACGAATAAATCTTCTAAATATAACCCTTTTCTACCTTTAAAAGTAGAAAAATTATAGAAGAAAAGGGCAAACCCTACGGGGATATCATCTAAAAAAGCGATAATCACTTTAGCGCTTTTCTCAACGAAAATGCTATTGTATAATTCTTCTTCGGTCGTTGTGACCTGATCGCTTAATTTCTCATACTCCGCAATACCTTTGATAAACTCCAAGATAAGCTTGCTCTCAGATGGTTTGGCATATCTTATTTCTAAATTCATTTAAAAACCGACTCCTTTTTTTACTGTTAAGATTATTATAACTTAAGTCTT
>JAVEQW010000076.1:0-5165 GCA_034007385.1 Candidatus Izemoplasmatales bacterium | reverse complement strand
AATCTAATTATTTCTGTATCAACTATAGATTTCGGTAGTCGGAATTCAGGAATACCATACTTTAAAACTCCACCAAACTCATGTAAAGCTTCATAGACATCCACAGAATAACCCATTCTTCTGATGCTTGCAGCACAAGCTAGTCCCGCTGGTCCGCTGCCGATAATTGCAATTTTATGATGATTTTCTTCGATTATTTCTTTTTTTAAAAAATTGTTTTTTAAACTAAAATCTCCTAAGAATCTCTCTAAAGCCCCAATTGAAACACTTTCAAATTTAATACCAAGAACACAAGCTCCTTCGCATTGTTTTTCCTGAGGACATACTCTTCCACAAACAGCAGGAAGGATATTGTCTTGGTAAATAGTACAATAAGCATCTTCAAATTTATCTTCAAGAATTAGTTTGATAAAACGCGGAATATCGATGTTTACAGGACATGCCGTTACACATCTAGGATTCTTACAATCAAGACATCTTGAAGCTTCCATTTTTACTTGTTTAAGATCATATCCTAAAGCAACTTCTTCAAAATTCTTATTTCTGATTGTTGCATCAAGTTCAGGCATTTTAGTTCTTGAAATCATTTTTTCTCTCCAAGCATCAAATTACAAATATGTTCTTCATTCTTGTAATATTTTTGTCTTTCGATGAGTTCATCGAAATCGATCTCTTCACCAGGGAAATCAGGTCCATCAACGCAAGCGAAAAAGACTTTACCACCAATTGATACTCTACAATTTCCACACATACCAGTGCCGTCAATCATAATTGGGTTTAAGGATACATCAGTTTTTAAATTATAATTCTTATTTATTTTTACTACATTCTTCATCATGATAAGTGGTCCGATTGCTATGGCTTGGTCATAAGTTTTTTCGCTTAAAAGTTTCTCTAAAACTTTTGTGACGAAGCCTTTTTCGCCCATTGAACCATCATCGGTGCAAATATATAAATTCTTAATTATATCTTTGAATTTATCCAAAAGAATCAAATGCTCTTTATTAGAAGCACCGATAATTAAATCGATTTCAGTTCCTTGATCAAAGTAGGCTTTTAATTGCGGATATAAAGGTGCGGCTCCAACTCCTCCAGCTACAGCCACTAAAGTTTTTAAGGGTTTAATATGTGCTGGAACACCTAATGGACCAACTACATCTTCTAAAGAGTCATTAATATTTTTTTTGCCAAGCATTTTAGTTGAGTAACCAACTTTTTGAGAAATAATAGTAATGGAATTTGAGTCGTTTTCAACAATAGTCAAAGGAATTCTCTCCCCAGATTTATCTACTCTAATTATTACAAAATTGCCAGGTTTTGTGTTTTTAGCTACTAATGGCGCTTCAATTACCATTAGATCAACATCTTTATTCAGTTCGATTTTATTCAGTATTTTATACATATAAGTCATTAACTCCTAAAAATCAGTTATTTCTTTTTACTATTATATCACTTAATTTAAAACATAAAAACAAAAAAAGTAGAGAATGCTCTCTACTTAGTTTCTCTTTCATTTCCGATATAGAATATTGCCAAGGTATTTACACCTGAATGAGCACCAATAACAGGTCCGATAGGATTAATAAGAAATTGATCTTCTTGATATCCTAGTTTCTCTTTAATCAAATCCTTAACATAAACAGCATCTTCAATACAGTCACCATGAGATATATATATTAGTTTACAATTTGTTTTATCAATAGTTTCTTCCATTCGATGAACAAGATTGTTAAGCGATTTAAATCTACCTCTAGATTTACCATATACTTTTAATTGCCCTAACTCATTTACATGTAATAAAGGTTTGATGTTTAATAAGTTACCCAGAACCATTGAACTAGCTGATAATCTTCCACCTCTTCTTAAATGACCTAAATCACTTACTGTAAATAAATGTGAGATTCTTAATCTTAAATTTAAAACAAAATTTTTTACTTCATCAAGTGACTTTCCAGCTAATTTTTCTTTCGCAGCTAAAGTTACTAATAAACCTTGTCCCATAGAAGCGGCTAAAGTATCAATAACTTCAATTTTTCTGTCCGGAAATGATTCTTCAAGTTCTTTTTTAGCAATTAAACAAGAGTTGAAACTGCCAGAAAGCGCGCTTGAAAAACTTAAATGAAGAACATCAATACCTTTTTCCAAAAATGGCTTAAACTTATCTACGAAATCATTAGGATTTAATTGAGCAGTTGTAGCCGTGTTTTGTTCTCTTAAAAAATCATAGAATACCTTTGAATCGATTTCACGATTATCTAGGTAGTTTGCATACTCTTTGTTCTTTACAGTCACCTTCATAGGCAAAATTTCTATGTTTAACTCCTTTGCTAAAGAATCAGGAATATCAACACATGAGTCGCTAAATAATTGGTAATTCATCTTTTATCCTCCTATAAAATTACTCTATCACACATAATACTTTAACAAATTTTCTATCTCAAGTCAACGCCCTATAAAAAATCTATAAAACTAAGCCAAATATTTGTTTATTTACTCAATTTTTTGTATAATATCTAAGGTGAGGTGTAAACTTATGAAATCATACAAGTTAAAAGAAGGAGTATATTGGGTAGGGACTATCGACTACGATTTAAAAGTTTTCGATATTGTTATGTATACCGAATTTGGCTCCACATATAATTCATACATCGTTAAAGGAAGTGAAAAAACAGCACTTATTGATACAGCTAAACTTCCGTTTAAAGATGAGTTCTTTGAAAGAATTGAAGATATTATAAAAATAGAAGATATCGATTATTTAATCGTTAATCATGCAGAACCAGATCACTCTGGTTTGGTAGAGTTCGTTTTGGAAAAGAATCCTAATATACAAATCTATGGTTCTCCTGCAGCCGGACTAAATATAAAAGAGATAGTTAACAAAGAGAACATTAACTTCAATAGAGTTAAAGACGGAGAGAGACTATCTTTAGGAAACAGAACTTTAGAGTTTTCTTTACAGCCTAACTTACATTGGCCAGACACTATGTTCACATACCTGATTGAAGACAATATTTTATTTACTTGCGATTTCTTTGGGGCTCATTATGCTTTTGATGGAGTAGTCTCAAGTAACCTTAAGAACATTAAAGATTATGATAGAAGCTTGAAAGAGTATTTTGACGCTATTATGTCACCTTTTATGTCAGCGGTTAGAAGAGGAATAAATAAAGTTAAGGAATATTATCCTGAAATTATCGCTACTTCTCATGGAGCGGTTTTAGAGAAAGACTACATTATTAAAGCTGTTAAGTTATATGAAAAACGGTCAAAAGAAGTAGTTAATGAAGTACCTTTAGTAGTCATTCCATTTGCTAGCGCTTATAATTACACAAAACAAATGGCTTTAATCATAGAAAAAGCTATTAAGGAAGAATTCAATGAAAAAGTCAATGTAGAGTTATACGATCTAATTGAAGCTAAAGTTGACAATGTGGTAAAGAGAATCAAGCAATCAAATGGATTTTTAATTGGCTCAGCTACAATTGTTAGAGACACTCTTCCTACAATTTGGGAAATCTTATCTAAGGTTCACTATGAAGAACTAAAAGGAAAAATCGCAACTAGTTTTGGGTCTTATGGTTGGAGCGGAGAAGCTGTAGATAATATTAACCAAAGATTAGAACAATTGAAGATGAAACCTTTACCAGGATTAAAGATAAAATTCAGACCTTCCGAAAAACAAGAACAAGAAATCTATGAATTTGGTAAGAGTTTCGCTCAAGAATTAAGAAAGATTATATAAAAAAAAAGCCTATCAAATTTGATGGGCTTTACTCTTCTTCAGGCGAATAAAAGTGAATTGGTTCAATCTCAGGTAATGATTCCGATAATTTGTCGATAAACAATACTCCCATCAAGTGATCATACTCGTGTTGGAAGACGATTGCAGGATAACCGGATAATTTTAAAGTAGTCTCATTAACTTCACCAGACTTCAAGTCGACTAAATGAACCTTTGCTTTGATTTTTTTTGCTCTTTTGACCAATCCGGTTGTTTCGGCATCAACTGATAAACAACCTTCGCCACCAGGCAAGTAAGTCATTTCTTCAGAATGAGAAATAATCTTCGGATTAACAACTGCATATTGATGGATTTCCTTAAAATTCTCATCAAATGTTTTCATGCAAAACATTTTTAAAGATTTGTTTATCTGTGGAGCAGCTAGACCAACTGACGGTCTTAAACCATATTTTTCTACGAGTTCATCATCTTGAGAATTCTCAATATATTCCATCATTTCCCTTAAAATTTCAATGGTTTCTTTCTTCAAAGGAAGTTCTAAAGGTTTTGCTTTTAATCTTAATGTAGGATGTCCATCCATTATAATATCTTTACTTAATAACATATTTATCACCACAACAATTATATCACTCAATCGATAAAAAATAAAGAAAATGCGCTTTAAGTATTTGGCTAAATTTTTAAATATGTTATAATGTTCTTTGGAAGAATAAAAGGTGAGGGAAAACATGGTTAAAAGAAAAGGTATAATTGTATATTTCAGACATAAGAAAATAGTAAACAAGATTAAAGAACTAGGAGTAAACGTAACTTATATTAGTGAAGGACTAAGATATCTAACAGGATTTGTTGATGAAGAAAAGTATGAAGATATCTTTAAAAACTTAAAGAATCATCGCTTAGTTAAAAAGATTGAAGAATCAAAACAAGAGATGGAACAATTTAATTTCTCAGTATAAAAGATTTTATAGCCTGTCAATAAAAAATACTTGACAGGCTATATTTTTTTTGCTATAATTTTGCGTGAGATAAAAAATATGGAGGATAATTATTATGGTAAAATTAAGATTACAAAGATTTGGTACAACTAAAAGACCTTTTTATCGCATCGTAGCTGCTGATGCTAGAAAACCTAGAGATGGTAAATATTTAGAAATCGTTGGTGTATACGATCCTACTAAACAACCAGCTTTTGTTGAAATTGACAATACATTGGTAAAAAAATGGTTACATGCAGGTGCTCAACCTACAGAAACAGTTAGAAGTTTATTTAAAAAAGCTGGGGTTATGAACGAATTTTTATCTGAAAAGAATAGCAAGTAGAAGGTATTATAATGGCTGTTAATTTTGAAAAACTAGTATTTGACTTGGTTACGCCATTGGTTATTCATCCTGAAGATTTGTTAGTTAAGAAATTTTC
>JAVEQW010000075.1:0-5206 GCA_034007385.1 Candidatus Izemoplasmatales bacterium | reverse complement strand
TGGGAATTGATTTTGGTTATAATAATCTAGCGACTTGTGCAGTAAGTAATGGTAATAACCTGTTAATAGACGGATTAAAACTAAAGAGTCTGAATCAATATTATCATAAACGTATAAGTTTATTAGCTAGTAAAAGACCAAATCAAAAAGTCTTGACTAAAAAGATGATTTCATTGATAGAGAAGAGAAACAATCAGATGATATACGCTATTAACAAAGCAGCTAAACTAATCATTGAACGAGCAGTAACAAATGATGTGGGGAAGATTATTATCGGTTATAATGAAGGTTTCAAGGATATAACTTTAAATGATCAATACAATCAATGGTCAAAGTCAATTCCGATATCAAGACTTAAGGAGAGAATTATTTATCTAGCTGAACAAGAGAAAATTGAAACCATAGTAATCAATGAATCATACACTTCAAAAGCATCTTACATTGATAAAGATGAATTAAGTTATCAAGAAAGTTATAGTGGTAGAAGAATCAAACGAGGATTATATCTAAGTAAAGATAAAATCTTGATCAATGCGGACTTAAATGCCGCATTAAACATTATTAGAAAAGGTAACCCCGAAGCCAAATGGATAGGGACTAAAGGTTGGAACACGCCTAAGCGCACTTACTTGTTTAGTAAGTGATCGTTTTAAAAGTATAATTCGTTAGAATTATTTTTGTTCTTTCAAGGAGGTAGATTATGTTATTAAAGGAACTTGAAGAACGCTATAAATATAGTTCGTTATCAACCCATACCAGGTATCATAAGGAAACTTATGTTGAAGGTGAAAAGGATTATTTTATCGGTCTAAATTCGCAAACAATTGGTAATTATGCGAAAAAAAATTATAAAATTATTGAAAAAGCAGAACTAATTAAACTTTTAAAACATAAAATTCATGATTTTCGATCTATAGCTTTAAGCATTATGTGCAAGCAAATGGAAGATCCTAATTCAAATAACCAAAAAGAAATTGTAGAAATATACCTAGATAATCTCGATTATGTCAATAATTGGGATTTGGTAGATATATCCGCTAGCAACATACTTGGCAGATATTTGTATGACATAAATGATTTCGATTTGCTCTATGAATTATCAAAATCTGAAAATTTATGGTATAAAAGAGTATCGATAGTTGCGACTTATTACTTAATTAAGAACGATATTTTACAGGTCACATTAGATTTGGTCGATAATTTGTTGGGTGAAAAACACGATTTAATGCACAAAGCATGTGGATGGATGTTAAGAGAACTGGGTAAGAAAGATATCAATCTGCTAACTGACTACTTAGAAACAAACTACAATCTAATGCCAAGAACGATGTTAAGGTATGCGATTGAGAAATACCCTGAAGATATAAGAAAAAGAATTTTAAAAGGAGATTTTTTATGGCGATAGAAATTAAAAAGATTTACAGCGATTTTGTTAGTTATAAGGATAAAGAAGTATTAATTTACGGATGGATTAGAAATAATCGTTCTCAAAAAGAATTTGGATTCATTGATTTAAATGATGGGACCACTTTAGAAACAGTTCAAGTAGTTTATGAAGCTGAGTCATTAGGAAACTTTAAAGAGGTTTCTAAGTTTAGAGTAGGATCATCAATTATGGTAAAAGGAAGATTGGTTTTAACTCCAGAACTTAAACAACCATTTGAAATCAAAGCGAAAGAAATAATTCTTGAAGGCGATAGTTTGGATGATTATCCAATCCAGCCAAAAAGACATTCTAGAGAGTTTTTAAGAGAAAACGCTCATTTGAGAATGAGAACAAATCTATTCAATGCCGTATTTAGAGTTAGATCAGTAGTGTCATACTCTATCCATAAGTTCTTCCAAGAGAATGGATTCATCTATTTGCACGCTCCGATAATCACTGCCAGTGACGCTGAAGGAGCAGGAGAAATGTTTCAAGTTACAACATTGAATGGTAAAAAACCAGAAGAAAACTATAGCAATGACTTTTTCGGAAAGAAAGCCAACCTTTCCGTTTCAGCTCAATTGCAAGCTGAAGCTTATGCTTTAGCATTTAAAAAAGTCTATACCTTTGGACCAACATTTAGAGCGGAAAACTCCAATACAACAAGACATGCATCAGAGTTTTGGATGATCGAACCAGAAATAGCTTTTGCAGATTTAAAAGATGATATGGCTTTAGCAGAAGCAATGGTCAAATACATTATCAAAGATTTATTCGAAACTTGTGAAAGTGAGTTGAAGTTCTTTGATCAGTTCGTTGAAAAAGGTCTGATTGAAAAACTAAGAAAAGTTTTAGACTCCAAATTTGCAGTTGTAACTCACAAGGAAGCTATCAATATTTTATTCGCTCACAGTAAAGATTTTGAAGTTAAACCAGAACAAGGCAAAGATTTAGCGACTGAACATGAAAAGTTTTTGACTAAATTCTTTAATGGTCCGGTATTTGTAATCGATTGGCCAAAAGAAATAAAAGCATTTTACATGAGAATGAATGACGATAACGAAACTGTAGCCGCTATGGACCTATTAGTTCCAGGTTCCGGAGAATTAATCGGAGGTTCACAAAGAGAAGAAAGACTCGACTTCCTAGAAAAAAGAATTGCTGAATTAGGAATCGACGATAAAGACTTATGGTGGTATAAAGACTTAAGAAAATATGGCGGATGTAAACATGCCGGATTTGGTATGGGTTTAGAAAGAATGATTATGTATGTTACCGGTATTGATAATATTCGTGATGTCTTACCCTTCCCTAGAACACCAAAGAAGTGTGAATTTTAGTAAAAGAAGAGCTCGAATTTGATTCGAGCTTTGATTTTTTTTAGAAGAAGAAACGCTTATATACTAACTTATATTTCTATTAAAACTATTTACTGATATAATAATTTCTGAGGTGCTTATGAAGATATTAATTGATGCTGATGCATCACCTGTTAAAAACATCATAATTGATGTAGCTAAAAAATACGAAATAAAGGTAATTATTGTATCTAATTTTAATCATCAGATTTATTCTGATTATGCACAAATTATCACAGTAGATGAAGGCAAAGATATGGCTGATCATGAGATTATTAAACAGACCGACAAAGGCGATCTAGTCGTTACTCAAGATTACGGTTTAGCCAGTCTGGTATTAATGAAAAAAGCTGATTGTTTACATCAAAATGGGTGGTTTTATACAAATGATAATATTGACATGCTATTGATGCAAAGACAGATTTCTCAAAAGATTAGAAGAAACAAACAAAAATACTCGCACACTCCAAAAAGAACAGAAAAAGAAGACTTGCTCTTCAAAGAAAATTTGGAACATTATATTAAAAACAGATATCAAAAATGACTTTTTATTGCAGAGCGGTAAAAAATAGATTTTTCAATAAAATGTATTCTGCTGAGTAGTTATAAGTGATTTGGTTTGTGTTTTCGCGATTAATCATAAAAACAAAAGACAAGGAGTTAATTTCCTTGTCTTTAAAATTACTTGTATTAATTATTTGCTATCTTTTTTTGTTGGTTCTTTTAATGATTCAACTAAACCGCTAGCCAAACCAACAACACCTTGCATTTCTGAAGGAATAATAATCTTTGTAGCTTGACCTTGAGAAACTTTTTCCATTGCTTTATAAGCCTCTAAAGTTAACACTGCTTGATCTGCACCAGCTAATTTAACTAGTTTAATACCTTCTGCAGTAGCTTGTTGAACTTTAAGAATTGCTTCGGCCCTACCTTCAGCTTCTCTAATTGCAGCTTCCTTTTTACCTTCAGCTTCTAGGATGTTAGCAGCTTTTTCGCCTTCTGCAGTTAAGATTGCAGCTTGTTTTCTACCTTCAGCAATCAGAATTGATTCACGTCTTTCACGTTCAGCTCGCATTTGTTTTTCCATAGCTTCACGAATTTCTTTTGGCGGAATAATATTCTTAACTTCAACACGGTTGATTTTAATACCCCAAGGGTCTGTTGCGTCATCTAAAATGATACGCATTCTTTCGTTGATTAAATCTCTTGATGTTAAAGTTTGGTCTAATTCTAACTCACCAATAATATTACGTAATGTTGTAGCTGTCAATTGTTCGATTAACAACCCTGGGTTTTCAGCTCCATAAACATATTGTTTTGAATCTGTTATTTGCAAGAAAACAACTGTATCAATTTGCATTGTAACATTATCTTTTGTAATAACTGCTTGAGGTGGGAAGTCTAAAACTTGTTCTTTCAAGTTAATGACATCACTTACCATACCTCTTGTATTATAAGTTCTTCTGATTCGATCGATGAATGGAACTTGGAAATGTAATCCGGCTGTCCAAGTGGTATAATAATTACCCCATCTTTCAATTACATACTCTGTTGCTTGAGGAACGATTTTGATTCTTGAGCCTAAATAAATAAGAACAATCACTAATAAAGCAACTAATACTATTATTCCCCAAGTGGAAATTAAAAACATTGGTGCTAACATAATATAAAATCCTCCTAATAATTATATTCCGTTTTATCAACGGTGATTTTTGAAATCATATCTCTAACTGTCAATTTGTTTCTTGTGGCGGCTATTAAAGCCGTATCAATCAAGAACATAAACATAATTGCCATTATTGCATAAAGCGGGTTAATCGGTATCAATACAATAATTAATAAATACTTAAAAGCGACATCATGTAAAAATAAACTCATTATATTGACTGGACCGGTTAATTTTAAACGCATTACTCTTCTTCCTAAAGTCATGCCTTTTAAAGCTATTGTATAAAAAGTTATTATTATCAAAAATATAAAAGCATAATAATAGACAGTATTGGTAAAATAAATTCCTAAAGGTTGAATATAAGGTGCGGTATCAACTTGATTTTGCCGATAAAGGATATCCGATTTTTCTACATAATCAGCTAAAGCTTCAGCTTTCAAATCTTCATCTTCACCCGCCAAGACTTTGGCCGCTTCATACTCTACTTGCAGATCTTTGATGTCTTCATTATAAACTGCCATAATCTCTTGATATGTTGTATTGATTTCATCGTAATTATCTATTTGGCTTTGTAACATTCCTCTACCAAATAAAATAAAACTCAAGTAAATTACACCGAACACGATAACCATATCAAGTAAAGACGATAAAAGTCTTCTAAAAAAACCAGCTCTCATTATTCTTTCCTAACTACTAATTTCACACCTTTTATGGCTAAAACTATAACTTTCTCATTAATTTGTATGTCTTCAT
>JAVEQW010000074.1:0-5217 GCA_034007385.1 Candidatus Izemoplasmatales bacterium | reverse complement strand
TATGTTTTGACTGTCTGAAAGTGATGCGATTAGTGGATCTGTGAAAGCATCAAAGATTCTTGCAATCATGGTCACAAGACCAACAATAGTAATAACACCAAAGATAACTGTGCCTTGAGAGACATATAGTTTATGTCCAAGAGCAATTGTTACTTGGTCAGGTTGGTAGAAGTAAACCAACCAACTAGTAATAATTCCGCCTAAGATTGACCATCCGAGTTGGCCAATGGCGAAAACCCACATTTTACCTTTTGTAACTTTTTTCATTATTTTCTCCTTATGTAATTTAGGCAAATTTCTATTGCCATATTAATTTGTGTTGAGTCATTTATTAATTCATCAGATTTAAGAATTTGACTTTGATTAGCAGCGCGGTAACAAATCCCTAGTCGCAAGTGACTAGTTGTATCATAAAAAGCAACTATATCTAAAACTATAATTGTATTATCATCTAACCCCATTTTAAAATATTCCTCATAGATAACTTTAATTTGTTGGAGAACATCATCATATCGACTTAAGAGTTCCTTATCAACTTTTTCAGTAAGCATTAAATTGTCAAATTGTTGTAAGAATTTAAATACAGAACGATTATTTGAAAAACCGAAGTTAAAGTAATTAAAGAATTGGGCGATGTTTTCATACCCCGATGCTTGTTTTGGTTGATTTTTAAGGGTTTGATAGATTTCTTCCCATAATTTAATTCCGATTTCAATGGCTAGATTGACTTTGGTGTTAAAGTAACGATAAATCGTTGCTTCACCAATACCGATTTCTTTAGCGATGTCAGTAATAGTAAGGGTGTTAATCCCTTTTTCTAAGATTAGATTTTTTATGTTTTCAATAACTAAATCGTATTTAGCTTGTTTTAATGTTTTCATGATAACCTCCATTAATGATAGTCAGACTATCAAATATATAGATATACGATCATATGAATGTAAGCGGTGTCAATACTTTTTAAACATATTTGAAGATGAGTGAGAGATAGCGTAAACAGTAACGTTTTAAATTTTGAATATAAATTTGACTTAATCAAACACAAATATATAAATCCAACGAGTGAAATTTGACAATTTTTGGTTATATAAATACTTAAAGGTGGAAATTTTGTAATTTTTTTATTAGTTAATTTATGTTCTATCCTTGTTAAAAAATTATATTATTTTTTTGAAAGTGTTGAAAATTAAATAAATAACTGTTACTATTTTATTATGTGTTTTAGACTTGTAGGAGGTTGGAATGTTTAGAATTTGCTTGATTCAAAATCGCAATGAAATGTTACATTATGACTTTGCAGATAACAGAAAGCTGCTCGATGAAATGGGGTTTGAATATAAGCTTTATACTTCAAACAATATTAGTTCATTAGTTCCAGATATTGAATCTAATGATTTCGATACCATTGTTATTTCAACTAATGCTTTGAGTGACAACTTTATTAAAAATGTCATTTATTCAGATGAGTTTAGGTTAGTATTAGAATCTCACTTAGATAAACACCGTGGTTTATTAGTTTTTAGTCAATTAAAAATGAGTGAAGAAATAGAGATATATAATTTTATACCTGAAAAATTTGGGACTGTCACTCCGATAAAAAGGAATGATGACTCTAATCTTGGCGAATTGTTTGTAGAACCATTTTACGAATCAAATTCATTATTTATCTTTCCAAACGAGATTGATATAAAAAGAATAGATTATAACTCAAAGGTTTCAAAAAATATTGAGGGATTATATTGGCATTACCATCAAGTAGATCAAAGAAGCTTATGGGAAAGTTTAGTTATTGACAAAAACAATAATAATTCTTTACTTATAAAATCAAAAACAGCAAATATATTTTGCTGTTCAATTATGTTGGATTGGCAAAAACATCATGAACTTTTTTTCAATATGATAATTAGTTCAGTAGCAAATGAAGAATATATTGGAATTATCGCTACCGATGCTGAAGAAGATATTAGTTTTAAGTACCTGTTAAAAGCTTTAGAACTAAATAAAATATATTTTAAAACTTACTTGTTAGATAAACATAAAAGTGTATTAAAAAAGAACATAAACAATAACGTTCATTCTTATATAATTTTAAGCCCTAAAGTTTCTTATGGCGATCTACCACATGACATGTGTGAGATGTGCGATTCAATTGATTTGAAAATTATTGATATGAAGGGGAGAGAAGTTGCGAATAATTTTTCTTTATATGGCTCTAGTAATTCAATGAGTAAATATATTCAGGATATTGAATATTTTATTCAAAAAGAATTACATGAAAATCATAAAGGATATATCGAAAACAGTTTTTGGAAAACTATTGAAGTCTTGCAGGTTTTGTTTCGTTTACAAAAAGATTTTTCAAAAAGATATAATCGCCGTAGTTTGAAGAAAACGCTCGAATATGTCAAGAGTAAAGATAAGAATGGTTCATATGATGAAACATTTGGAGCGACTTGCGCAAAGTTATGGTTAATAACTAACTGTCAAGGTTGTGAAGATAATCAATTGAGTGAGACAAAATCATGGATATTCCAAAAAATTAACAATGTCAGTTCTTTTGATTTCATAACCGGATGTATTTATCTCAAGATGTGTGGATTTGAGTTAAATGAGTTTTTAACCGAAAAATTACAGTCGGAAATAGATTTTATTTTGGGAGATAGTCCAAATGAAATTTCATTACTCAATGTTATAATTGTTGCTGATTTGTACAAACTTGAGGCCGTTCTTGAAGATAGTATTAATCAAATACTAGATAGAAGTAGAGACTACATTTGGATTGATTATTCAACTTCAGCAACAATTACCTTAGGTTTAATGAATGTTTATAATAACGGTTATAAAGATATTTTAAGTAAACAACTTTGGGATAGATTTGAAAAACATATTTTTGCTAGCACACATTTACTTCGCAAGAATATTTTTTATACATTTGGAAGTAAAAATAATTTTGATATTGTAACAATCGCTAAATCAATTGCGGTTTGCACTTTGTTTGAAGATATTATTGATTTTCCAACTGACGAAATACTGTCTTTGGTTAAAAGTTCATTTTTCTCTTTAAGACAGAGTTCAATAAACAATAATACTTCAAATCTTCTAGAAGAATTGAGGATTGAAAATTCCGAAAAAACAGATTTAATCAAAAACCAAAAAAATTCTTTAGCAAAAGTTTTAAAAAAAGAGAATTTATACAAATATCATTTGTTTAGTTCTATTTTCATATATTTTATTTTTATTCTAGCAATGGTCTTTATTATAGATGAGGTTGGTTTTGGAATATTTGTGAATAAAATATTTACTGATTATATAGCTTTTACTCTATCTTCTTTAATACCTTTAGCAGCATTGGGATATAACGTTTATAAACACATAGTAAAAAAGAACAAAGAATAGAGGTCGAATTTATGTATTTGGTTGGTGTCGGGTTAGCTTTTTTGTTGACACTTACAAAAGTTATTGATACTTTACTTAACAAGAAGATTGTAATAAGTGGCGATCCAATAAAACATTCTATGAATAGAATTATTATTGTGATGCCAATTCTTCTTGTTTTTGCCTTAGGAAATTGGCACTTAGAAAGAGAAGCCTGGTGGTGGATTTTATTCTACAGTTTATTTGAATGCTTTAATATTTTATTTCATCAAAGTTCTTTGAAATATTTGAAAGCATATACAGCAGATGTTATCAGTAAGTCGAAAGTAATAATGGTACTTATAATTTCAATTGGCTTAGGTGTTTCTAGTTTTAACTGGTATGTTGTTATAGGAACTTTTATCTTCTTTTTCGGTCTTATTTTGATACTTGATCGTTTCAAAAGCCTAGAAGAAAAGAAGTCAAACTTTTTAGGTATAGTTTTGCAAACACTATCGGTTATGTGTCGTAGTGCAAAACCTTTTATAATTAAAATGATTTTGATGGATCAATTGGCATCTAATGAAGTGGTAGTTTTTTTAAGTATGCCAATATCATTAGTTATAATTTGGTTTGTATTTCGAAGAAAGCCTTCTATTAATAAGGGGAATTTTAAATTATATATATATCAAGGCTTTTTTGTGGCAGCTTCTATGTTGTTGATGGGCTATGCAGTTCTTTATTCCTCTGAAATCACGGTTTCTGTGATTGAAGCTTTTAGTGGAGGTCTGTTGTTTATTCATTCTGTTGTCTTTCTTAAGGAAAAATCGAACATAAAAAGAACTGTTGGAGTAATTCTATCTATATTAGGTTTAATTTTAATTGTAGTTTTTTAATGGAGGTTTTTATGCAATATATTATCGGAATTGATGGCGGTGGAACAAAAACAGAAGCATTAATATACGACTTTAATGGAGGAGAGATAAAAAAAGTTTTTAGTGGTTTATGCAATATTTCTGTTGACTTTGACTTGTCAATAAAAAATATTGAGGAATGTATTAAAAATCTTATTTCTGGTTTTGATTATAAGTCAATAAAGTTCATTATAATTGGATTGGCTGGTTTTATAGATGAAAAGGTTTCCTTAAGTATAGAAAATCATATCAAAACTTTATTTGGCATTGAATGTTCTATAGTAATGGACGCTGATATTGCTCTTTATTCGATTAAGAAAAATAGTGAAGAGAATACAGTATTGGTAATTGGGGGAACCGGAAGTATTGTGGCTTTTGAAGAAGAAGGGATTATTCAATATGTCGGCGGATATGGCCATTTGATTGGTGACGAAGGTTCCTCTTATCATCTTGTTATTAAAGCTATTAGGCAGTTTTTAAATCGAAGGGATTTGAGTGAAGAGATAAGTGACTTTGATAGAAAAATATATGAACTCTTTGGCGTTGATAAATATAGAAATATTATTGATAGGATTTATGGTGTTAATAAAGATGTTGTGGCTGGATATGCAATAGATTTTGCTTCATTGGCATACGATGGATTTGAAGAAGCTAGAGAATTGTTCATTAACGAAGGTAAAGAGTTAGCGAAGTTATTTCTTAAAGCTATTAGTAATATGACCAATAAAGAAAACCTGATTGTAGGGTTGAGAGGTAGTTTTTTAAATAACGCTCCATATGTTAAGGAATCATTCATTGACGAGTTAAATAATTATGGAATCAAATATAAGTTAGAAAAAGAGTCTACCAAAAGTGTTAAAGGTTGCTTTTACCTTGCTTTAAGAAATAAAGTTTTTGAAAGATAATATTTGTTTATGAAAAAGATATATTTTATTGAAGGCTTACCTGG
>JAVEQW010000014.1:0-25689 GCA_034007385.1 Candidatus Izemoplasmatales bacterium | reverse complement strand
TAAAAAGTATTATTTTATCAGCTGAAACTGAGATAAAAAAATGCAATACTATTAATGAACTGCTTGATGTTAAAGCAAAATATTTAGGTAAAAAAAGCGATTTTAACGATTTGATGCAAGAAATGAAAAACTTGCCCAATGATCAAAAACCGCTTTTTGGAAAACTTATCAATGAAGCTAAATCAAAGATATCTTTATTGGTAGATCAACAAAAAGAAGAAATCGACGCTAGAAAAATCAATGAAATGTTAAATGCTCAAACCATTGATATCACCTTACCAGGAAAAAATATTAATGTTGGACATAAACATATTCTTACTCAAACCGCAGAAGAAATCGAAGATATTTTTGTCGGTTTGGGTTATGAAGTTAAGGAAGGTCCTGAGGTTGAATCGGATCTTTACAATTTTGAAATGCTTAACTTACCAAAAGATCATCCGGCAAGAGAGATGCAAGATTCTTTTTATATAACTGAAGAAACATTGCTTAGAACTCACACTTCTCCAGTACAAGTGAGAAGTTTGCTTGCTAATGCAGATCATAAACCATTAAAAATAATATGTCCTGGCGTTGTTTATCGAAAAGACGATGATGATCAAACCCACTCTCATCAATTTATGCAAATTGAAGTATTAGTTGTGGATGAAAAAGCAACATTAGCTGATTTAAAAGGTACACTTCTTTTACTTGCTAAAAAGTTATTTGGTGAGAACCGTGAAATCAGACTTAGACCATCTTATTTCCCATTTACAGAACCTTCAGTGGAAGTAGACGTGAGCTGCTTTAAATGCAATGGTGCAGGTTGTTCAATGTGCAAAAATACCGGTTGGATTGAAATCCTAGGAGCGGGAATGGTTAATAATAACGTACTGAAAGCTGCCGGATATGATCCGGATATATATCAAGGCTTTGCGCTTGGTATGGGTATAGAAAGAATTGCAATGCTTAAATATGGAATTGATGATATTAGATTGTTATATACTAACGATTTAAGATTCAATTCGCAGTTTTAAGGAGGATTATCAATGAAAATATCCCTAAATTGGCTAAATCAATATTTTAATCAAAGTATTGATCCCCAACTATTAGTAAAGAAATTTAATTTAATGAGTCAAGAAGTCGCAGGCCTAGAAAAGCTTGTTGATATTGACGGCTTAGTAATCGGACATGTCAAATCTTTGAAAAAACATGAGGACGCGGACAAATTAAGTGTTTGTATGGTTGATGTAGGCGACGAAGAGCTACAGATAATTTGTGGCGCCCCAAACGTGGCTCAAAATCAAAAAGTAATTGTTGCAAAATCCGGTGTTGTTTTACCAGGCAACTTCAAAATTAAGAAAGCAAAAATTCGCGGTGTTGAATCAAATGGCATGATTTGTTCTTTACAAGAATTAGGAGTTCAAGAGTTTGAAGCTTCAGAAAAAGGAATATATGTTTTAGGTGATGATGCCGTTGTTGGAAAAGACCCACTAGAATATCTTCATTTAAATGATTATGTTTTAGAACTCGATTTAACCGCTAATCGATCTGACTTATTATCAATGCGTGGTGTAGCTTATGATACAGCTACAATGCTAAACCTTGATATAGCTTTTAATATTCCCAATGTTATCAGAGAGGCTACTGAAAACCCTGTCAGTATTTATACGCAAACTAAAAATTCTACAGCTTATTATGGTCAAGTTCTTGAGAATGTTAAAATCAAAGAGAGTCCGTATTGGATAAAATCTCGTTTAATTGCGTCAGGCATTAGACCGATAAATAATGTCGTTGATATTACCAATTACGTAATGCTAGAATATGGTCAACCACTTCATGCTTTTGATTATAAGAAAGTTAACAGTGATAAAATAATTGTTCGAGAAGCTAGACAAGACGAAACAATAATAACACTTGACGGCGAAAACAGAAAGCTTATAGCTGGAGATATTGTGATTACAGACGGAGTAAAACCTATAGCTTTAGCTGGTGTTATGGGAGGATTAGAAACTGAAATTGACAATGAAACTTCCACAGTGTTATTGGAAAGCGCCATCTTTAATCCTGTAAAAGTAAGAAGAACTGCCTCAAGACTAAATTTGAAAAGCGAATCTTCAAGCCGTTTTGAAAAAGGTGTCAATCCTGAGACGACATTGCCAGCACTAAACTATGCTTGCGAACTTTTAGTTAAGTATTCTGACGCTGTTGTTGTAGGTGAACCAAGTTATTATAATACCAATCCTAATAAAAAGAAGATAATTACTTTGAGTTTAGAAAAATTAAATTCAGTTACAGGAATGATGTTTGAACAGGAGCAAGTTGAAGCGATTCTTGATCGACTACGTTTTAAGAATAAGTTTAGAAATGATGAGTTTAAAATTACGGTCCCATCAAGAAGACCAATGGAAAGTTATCAGGATATTATTGAAGAAATTGTTAGAATTAACGGTTATGATAAAATACCAACTACTATCCCAATTACTCCGACTCAAGGAGGTTTAAACAAAAAGCAGAACTTAAAGAGAGTTATCAGAGATTTCTTCGTCGACCGAGGTTTCTACGAAACTAGAACTTATTCTTTGGTTTCGGATGAATTAGCGACAGCTTTCGATCAAGAAGAAGCAAAAACAATAAAGATATTAAATCCCTTAACAAAAGAAAGGGAACATTTGCGACATTCTATATTACCTTCATTGTTAAATGTGTTATCTTACAATAAAGCTAGAAAAATCGATGATATTTTTATCTTTGAAATCGCAAACACGTATTTTGAAGACAATGAAGTCGAAAAATTATCCTTAATCATGCATGGTAAATTAGATAATTCTTCATGGCAAAAACCTTCAAATTCAGTTGATTTCTATCACCTTAAAGGTCTTATAGAATCACTTTTCAAAAAGCTAATGCTTTCAAATTACACATTCACATTAAGCAAAACGCCAATTGCTAAACTTCATCCTGGTATAAGTGCAGAAATATGGGCAAATAATCTTAAACTCGGTTTTCTAGGAAGACTACATCCAGAAGAGGAACATAAACTAGGAACTGATAATATCTATGTTTTAGAACTAGATATCAGAAAAGTAATAGAGTTGTCAGTTAATAATCATCCTACTTATCAAGAAATTTCAAAATACCCATCAATTGAAAGAGATATTGCATTCTATATTAATAAAAATGTTAAGGCAAGTGAAATTGTTGAATGCATCAATACCGCTAGCAAGAAAACATTAAGTTCGGTTGATATATTTGATGTTTACTATGATAAATCATTGGAGGATCAAAAATCAATTGCGATTAGACTTAAGTTTTCAAGTAAAACAAAAACGCTTGAGACCTCTGAAGTGGATGAGCAAATTCAAAAAATCATTTTAGCTTTGAGTAAGGATTTAGGTGCTAATCTAAGAAGTTAAATGACCTTAGGGTCATTTTCTTTTTTGTTTTTTTTGAAATATGGTTGATTAATAACTTCGTTTTTTATAAAATAAGTAATGCTCGGTTGAAATTGCTAAGGAGATTAGGAATGTTTAAATATATCTTAAAAAGAATTATCTTAATGGTTTTGAGTATCATAATTGTTTTAGCCTTTACTTACATAATTCTGTCTTTTTCAATGTATGTCAAATGGACAAATTTATCAAACGAACAAATATGGGCTAGAGTTTGGTATGAGTTCAAGATTTATTTTATGAATATTGTTAATGATTGGAATTTTGGTACATCTGCACAAGGCATAGATGTTTGGGAGTTGCTGGGACGCAAATTAATGATTTCGATGAAATACAATTTTACTGCATTAATAATCTATGTGCCTCTTGGTGTATTTTTAGGCGTTGTAGCTGCAGTTAAAAAGAATAAACTTGCAGACATGATAATATCTGCATTCTCGATGATCTTTAATGCCATACCATCTTTTATTATAATATTCTTATTGGTAATATATGTAGGTTATAAATGGGAACTATTGGTTCCTCAAGAACCATATTATAGCGCACCTTTTCTGAAACAATTGGAAGGTTTAATTATTCCTGTTACCGCACTTTCGATTGGCCCCATTGGCAAATTTGCACAAATGGTAAGAGGGGAAATAATTGAAAACTTGAATACTGACCATTTTGTGCTTTTAAGAGCTAAAGGATTGACAAGAAAGCAAGCGATTTTTAGACACGCTTTAAAAGATTCTTTAATAACAGTTATACCGCAAATAATTCCAACATTTGTTTTTGTTTTGGGGATGAGCTTCTTTATTGAATCTGTTTATAATATTTCAGGTTTATCACATTTATTCTTGGATTCCATTGTTTTAAAATCGGAAATGTATTCTTCACTATTCATTGACGTAAATGTAGTAGTTGCAATTGGAATCATTCTTTATGGTATCATCATGATTACTTCACTTTTTGCTGATATCTTATTGACTGTGATTGATCCAAGAATTCGAATAACTGGTAAGAAAAACTAAAAAATATGAGAAAATCTCATATTTTTTTCTTTTTAAAGTAATATTATGATTTTTTACAAAAAAACAATAATTTGCATAATTTAAAATGATATAATAAAAATTAGAATGAATTAGAGGTGAGTCTATGGACAAAATAATTGAAGTTAAAAATCTAAAGAAGAACTACGGAAGTGTTCAAGCAGTCAAAGGAATCGACTTTTATGTCGAGGGTAGCAGTCTATTTGCTTTTTTAGGACCAAACGGAGCTGGAAAAACCACGACAATAAATATTTTATCCACATTATTAACAAAAGATGAAGGTGAAATAGTTGTCAATGGTTATAAACTGGGAGAACATGAAGATGAGATTCGGAGTTCAATCGGAATAGTATTTCAAGAAGGGGTTCTAGACCCTTTGTTATCGGTTAAAGAGAATCTCGAAGTTAGAGGTAGTTTTTATAAACTTTCTAAAGAAGTCTTAAAAGAAAGAATCGAAAAGGCTTTAAGCACAACTGGGATTGAAAATCTAGCAAGTCGAAAATACGGTTCGTTATCCGGTGGTCAAAAACGAAGAACTGACATAGCGAGAGCTTTGATACACGCACCAAAAATTCTTTTTCTAGATGAACCAACAACTGGTTTAGATCCACAAACAAGAAAGAATGTTTGGAACACCATAATGCGCTTAAAGAATGAAGAAAACATGACGGTCTTTCTAACAACGCATTATATGGAAGAGGCTGACATGGCTGATTATGTTGTGATTATTGATAATGGTGAGATAGTCGCTAAAGGTACACCTTCATTTTTGAAAGATACTTTTTCCAAAGACATCTTAAGGATTAAACCAAAAAATCCAATTGGACTAGAGAAGTATTTAACCGCCAAAAACATAAGGTTTGACAAGCAAATAGATATATTTGTAATAAAGTTAGAAAACACATTAGAAAGCATTGATTTGATTAATGAAGTCAAGGATAATATTGAATCATTTCAAGTTCTTAACGGAACTTTAGATGATGCATTTATCAATATCACTGGAAAGGAGATAAGAGAATGATATTAGCTTTAGTTAAACGTAATCTAAAACTATATTTTAGAGATAAGGTATCAGTTTTCTTTTCACTTTTAGGTGTATTTATCATTATCGGTTTATATGTTATTTTCCTAGGAAACATGATGACTAGATATGTAGATCAATTTATTGATGATCAGACAATCTCTTCATCACTTATGCGAAGTTGGATTATGGCCGGTGTAATTTCTGTCACTACTATCACAACTTGTAACGGAGCCTTTGGAATAATGGTTGAAGATACAGCGTTAAGCAGAATGAGAGATTTCAAAGTTTCTCCAATTAAAAGATGGCAATTAGTATTATCTTATGTAATATCAGCTATGGTTGTTGGTTTGATAATGAGTTTATTAACATTAATCCTAAGCGAGATTTACATCTATGTTAGCGGTGGCACAATCTTATCATTTCCTGCTTTGTTAAAGGTGCTTTTCTATATCTTTTTATCAGTCTTTTCAAGTTCGGCACTAATATTTTTTATAATGTCTTTTCTTAAAAGCCAAAATGCTTTTGGTACAGCAAGTTCAATTATTGGGACATTAATTGGATTTTTAACTGGTATTTATATTCCAATTGGTAATCTACCTACTGGAGTTCAAACTATCATTAAAATTTTTCCATTATCACATTCCGGAGTATTATTAAGACAGGTGATGATGGGTGAAGTAGTTGATATATCATATATCGACAATAACCTGAAAATATTCTTGGGAATAAACTATCAGGTTAATGGTGAGTTCTTATCTAATTTAGTACATTTTGCTTATCTTTTGGTAAGTGGTGTGGTATTCTATTTACTAGCTATTGTCGTTGTAGCAAGAAAGAGGAGTAAATAGTGAAGTTTAAGTTTTTCAATTATGGTATTAATAGTCTAAAAGAACTGCTAGTTTCTAGCGGTTTTAAAGCATATAACGCTGACCAGCTTTATAAATGGGTTTATGAACTAAATGAAACTAATTCTGAAAAGATGACTAACATTTCTAAAGAATTAAGAGAATTTGTTAAAGAAAGTTTTGATTTTTCTCCATTGCAACTTATAACGAAACAAGAATCACAATCAGGAACTAATAAGTTCTTATTTAAATTAGAAGATGGTATTATTATTGAATCAGTCTTAATGGAACATGATTATGGATTAAGCCTTTGTGTAACATCACAAGCTGGCTGTTCAATGGGGTGTAGTTTCTGTGCATCCGGTTTGATAAACAAACAAAGAGACTTAACTACAGCCGAGTTAGTTAATCAAATTATTACTGTTCAAAATATCAATTCGGTGAAGATATCTCATATCGTAGTGATGGGAACTGGAGAGCCATTTGATAACTATGATAATGTTATGGATTTTATTCGAGTTATAAATTATAAGCATGGTTTGCAAATTGGAGCTAGACATATCACAGTATCGACTTGCGGTATAGTACCTAAGATATATGATTTTGCAAAAGAAGATATAAAAGCGAATTTGGCTATATCATTACATGCTCCAAACAATGATTTAAGAAATAAATTAATGAAAATAAATAAAGCATATCCAATTCATGATGTAATCGAAGCAGCAAAAGATTATTTTGAAATTACTAAAAGAAGAGTAACTTTTGAGTATATTTTATTAAAAGGCATCAACGATGAAATTCGTCATGCTAATGAACTGAGTGATCTCATTAGGGGAATTAACTGTTATGTAAATCTGATTCCTTATAACCCAGTAAATGAGTTTGGTTATGAGAAAACTGATGAAACTAGAGCAGATAAGTTTTACCAACAACTTATTAAGCGAGGAATCAATGTTACATTGCGAAAAGAAATGGGTTCTGATATTGATGCTGCATGTGGTCAATTACGCTTAAAGAACCTAAAGTAAACGCTTTTACAACATTGACTAAAAGCCAATATTTTGATACAATAATAGTGTTTATTTTAAAGGATAAAGGTGAATAAAATGAAAAAGGAAATCAAAAGAATTGCCGTCCTCACCGGAGGAGGAGATTGTTCAGGTTTAAATGCCGTTATTAGAGCGGTTGTTAAATCTGCCATTCTTAAGTATAACTATGAAGTTATCGGTTTTATGGGCGGATATCATGGTCTTTATACCAATGATTACATCAAATTGGATTTAAAGACTGTAGCTGGTATTTTCCATCAAGGTGGAACAATTCTGAAAATGAGTAACAAAGACAATCTATTCAACTTCAAGACAGTTGATGAAAAAGGTAAAGTAGTATATAAAGACGTTTCTGATGTCGCTATTGAGAATTTAAAGAAATTGAATATTGATGCTTTAATCATCATTGGTGGAGACGGAACCTTAACTTCAGCAAGAGACTTCGCGAGAAAAGGTGTTAATGTTGTAGGTATTCCAAAAACAATTGATAATGATGTGCCAGCGACAGAAATCACATTCGGTTACCGAACAGCTTTAGATCACATAATGCTTAGCTTAGATGCATTACATACAACTGCTTTTTCTCACGATCGAGTTATGATTTTAGAGGTTATGGGTAGAAATGCAGGTTGGTTGGCTCTTGAAGGCGGTATAGCAGGTTCTGCTGACGTAATCTTAATACCAGAAATACCTTATGACGTAAAATCAATTGCTCAAACAGTATTTGACCGTTATAATCGCGGATCTAAATTTACAATAATCTGCGTTAGTGAAGGCGCTAAACCTGTTGATGGAGACGTAACAATCAAGAAAATAGATACTGACAGCCCTGATTCAATAAAATTAGGCGGTGTTGGTGATATCTTAGCGGCTAAACTAGAAAAAGTAATTAAACCAGTAACGGGTCAGGATATCAGAGTAACCACTTTAGGTTATATCCAAAGAGGTGGGGTCACTAATACATTTGACCGTGTTTTAGGAACAAAATATGGAGCATATTCTGTTGATATGATTGCAAGAAACGAATTTGGCAGGATGGTTATTATCCAAAATGACAGAATGGATTCGGTAAGAATCGAAGAAGTTGTAGGGTCTGGAAAAACTGGTCAAACTTCAAGTGGTGGAGCAAGAATTGTTAATCCACATGGAGATTTAGTAAATGCGGCCAGAGATATAGGAATAACTTTTGGAGATTAATGGAGGAGAAATTATGAATTTAAAAGGAAGCAAGACAGAAAAGAACTTAATGGAAGCTTTTGCCGGAGAATCAATGGCAAGAAACAAGTACACCTTCTACGCTGCCAAAGCTAGAGAAGAAGGTTACGAAGAAATCGCAGAATTTTTCGAAGAAACTGCAATCAATGAAAGAGAACATGGTAAGATTTGGTTTAAATTATTACATGATGGTGGAATACCAACTACTGATGTTAATCTACAAGATGGAGTAGACGGTGAACACTACGAATGGACTGACATGTACAAAGGTTTCGCTGAAACAGCAAAAGAAGAAGGCTTTAAGAAAATCGCTTTCCTTTTTGAAAAAGTAGCTGAAATCGAGAAACGACATGAAGAAAGATACCAAGCATTATTAGAAAGACTTAAAAATGATGAAGCTTTTATGTCTAATAATGACTCTGAAGTTTGGATTTGTACAAATTGTGGACACTTGCATTTTGGTAAGAAGGCACCTAATGTTTGTCCTGTATGTGATTATCCACAGGCTTACTTTAAAAGACATCACGAAAGTATTTAGCAAAAGAAGGCCTAGCCTTCTTTTTTTTTGCGCTTTGTTTGTTTTCGTATTTGATTTTCGTGATATAATATATTTAAGTTTTATGAAAGGTGATATAGATTGGAAAAAACAGGTAGAATCATTAAATTAATAGGCGGATTATATACAGTCGTTGATGATAAAAAACAAAGGTATACATTAAAACCACTTGGTATTTTTAGACATAAAAATATCCAACCTAAGGTTGGAGACATTGTTGTTTTTAATGAAGACTCTATTATTGAAGTAAAAGAAAGAGTTAATGACTTATATAGGCCGATGATTGCAAATGTTGACCAAGTATTATTAATAAATTCTGCAAAAAAACCAGATTTTAGTTTTCTTTTACTAGATAAATTCCTCACTTTGATTGAAGCTAACTCTATTTTGCCAATTATAATTATTACTAAAGTAGATTTGCTTGAAAATGCCGAATTTAAGGCCCTAAAGTCTAAGATAAATTATTACGAAAAATTTTATAAAGTAATATATTTTAGCGCAAAGACGCTAGAAGGAAGAGATGAAGTACTAGAGATAACAAAAAACAAGGTAAATGTCTTGGCGGGACAAACCGGAGCTGGTAAATCATCGCTATTAAATGCCATTGATCCAAGTTTAAACATCGAAACCAATGAGATTTCTGAAGCTTTAGGTAGAGGAAAACATACCACAAGACATGTTGAACTTATAACTTTTGGAGAAGGTTACATAGCTGATACTCCAGGGTTTTCCAAACTAGAATTCATCGATTATCAAGCTGATCAAATTAAGTTTTATTATCCAGATTTCTTTAAGTTAAGTTCAAACTGTAAGTTTTATGAATGTACGCATATTCATGAACCAGGGTGTGCGGTTATCAAAGCATATGAAAATGAAGAAATCTTAAAAGAACGATATGATAACTACAAACTAATTTTTAATGAAATAAAGCAACAAAAACCAATATATCGGAGGGATACCAAATGATTTGTTCACCATCATTCTTAAGTTCAAATTTCACTAAACTTAAAGAAGAAATAATTTCAGTCAAAACGGCTAGGTGGTTACATTTTGATGTGATGGATGGAAAGTTTGTTGCAAATAAAACTTACGATCATAGACTTGTCAAAACAATCAAAGCTTATAGCCACCAATTCTTTGATGTTCACTTAATGATTGAAAATCCAGAAGATTACTACAGTGACTACGTTTCTGCAGGAGCTGACTTAATTACTTTTCATTATGAAGCAACTAATGATATTTTTAACCTAATTAAAGCTATTAAAGCAACTAATACCAAAGTCGGGATATCAATTAAACCAGATACTGATGTTAGAGTCTTAGATCCATTTCTTATTGATTTAGATTTGATATTGATAATGAGTGTAGAACCAGGAAAAGGCGGACAGAAGTTCATTCCTGAATCAGCTGACAAGATCAAATATTTGGCTGATAAGAGAGCAAATTTTAACTATAATTATTTGATTGAAGTTGATGGTGGCATAAATCTAGAAACCGCCAAAACAGTAAAGAATTCAGGTTGTGATGTCATAGTTGTCGGATCATTTTTATTCAACCAGAAAGATAGGCAATCTCTAATCGAGGACTTAGAAAATGTCTAAGAAAATCAAGATTTTTAGTGGTCCTAACACCTACGATTTTAAAAAATTATACTTTGAAGAATCTAATGAGTATTTGGTGGGTGTTGATTCTGGATTAGAATATCTTCTAGACTTGAGTAAAAACATTGATTTAGCAGTTGGTGATTTTGATTCGATTAATCAAAATCTAATTGAAAAAATCAAATTAAAATCCAACAAAATTATTAATTTAGACATTAATAAAAATATGACTGATTTAGCTTTTGCACTAGACTATATTTATAACAATATGGATTACGATTCGATCGAAGTTTATGGGGGCATTGGCGGTAGAATAGATCATTTCTTAGCCAACCTCAATCTGATATCGAAATATAATTTTTCGATGAAAGATAACTCACACTATATCTATTTGTTATCAAAAGGCAAACATCAAATTAAGAATTTTAAGAAGTATATATCCTTTTTTGCTATCGAGGATGTATATGAACTAACTCTAAAAGGATTTAAATTCGACTTAGATAGCTATTACTTAAGTACTAACGATTCGCTTTGCGTATCTAATGAAGGAAGCGGTCAAGTTGATTTTAATAAAGGTAAACTCTTGGTAATTATGAGTGACGATAAACAGTAATGCAGATTAATTAACCTTTAAGGAGGTACAAACATGAAAAAAATTCTACTATTTTTTACAGTCTTTTTAGTATTTACAGTTTTAGTTGGCTGCAATGGACTTTTTGATCCGATAGAAACACCTACTAGGACTTACTTAACAAGACCACCTGTCCCTACTACAGGGTCTAATACTATAAATGAAGGACTAATAATCTCAGATTTATATGAAAGAATCTACGAATCATTATATGAAGACGTTAAGAATGAAGTGATCAAAGATATATCTGAAGAAAGATTTCAAGTTTTATATGATTCAGTAATTTCAACTCTTTTACAAGAAATAGAGAATGGGAATATCACAGTATCAGCTGAAACTGTAGTTGATATGATATTATCTCTTGAAGCCTCAGAAGCTACAACGGTTGTTGGAGTCAGATCACTAAATGCAAATGGTGTAATTGTAGCTACTGGATCAGGTGTAATTTATAAGCACGTGGATGATAAGTATTATGTAGTTACTAACAATCATGTTGTTGAACAAGGTGTTTCTTTCACAGTGGTTTTTGAAGACGGTACTGAAATATCCGCAATTAACCGTGGTGTAGATACACTTGTAGATATTGCAGTGCTTTACTTTTTTAGCGAAAACGAATATCCTGTAGCCGAATTTGGCGATTCTGACATCTTGAAAAAGGGTGAAATGGTTGTTGCGGTCGGACATCCTTCAGGATTCAATTATTTCGGTTCTATGACTCTAGGGATTGTTTCCGGATTAAAACGTTATTTTGATATAGATAATGATGGTGTCAACGATATGTTCGTCGGCTATATCCAACATGATGCAGCTATCAACTCAGGAAACAGTGGTGGAGCACTATTCAACTTGGATGGAGAACTAATTGGTATCAACGTCATTAAGTTAACTGCTGTCAATATAGAAGGAATGGGATTCGCAATTCCATCATCTTTAGTACAAGCTATTGTCACTGACATTGAAGAGTTTGGATATTCAATGCAAAAACCTGTTCTTGGTATTAGATTTGTTGATATTAAGAATAATCTAGGTTATTTCACAGCCAATGAGATAACATTGCCAGCTGGCATTGAAAAAGGTTTTTATATCTTAGAAGTTGAAGCAAATAAAACTATGGAGGGATTATTACAACCAGGAGACATAGTAATCCAAATCGGTGATGTGATAATCGACTCAAGCACTCAGTTTGTAGAAGAGTTTTCAATCTATAGAGTTGGTGATGTAATTGATATAGTCATTATTAGGAATAATGAAACTATAACTATCAATGATGTTGAATTAAAGGCGGCGATACAATGAAAAAATTAACAATATTTTTTGCTTTAATTCTTGTATTTGCTTTTGGTACAATTTCCGTTTATGGTGAAACTACAGAATCTCAAAGTTCAACATATCTAACTCAAACCGCACCAGTTACGGACACTAATGCTGAAAAAATCTATTATTATGACGATTATCAAGATTTGATCGATCAAATTTATCAAGATGTTTATGATGACATTTATCAAGAACTTTATAATGAAATAATTTCTGATGTTAATTCCCAGTTCTATGAAGACATTTATCAAGAAGTAACTGATAAAGTTAACGAACTACTTGAACAAACAGAATTTTCAGTTTATGTGGATGACTTTCAACAACAGCTTTTTGATGTTATTCAGATTGCCGATTCTTCAGTTTTAGGAGTTGTATCATATCTTGACGATGAAGCAAAGGGCGTAGGCTCGGGAGTAGTTTATCGTTATGATGAATTAACAGAATATTATTACTTGATTACCAATCACCACGTTGTGAAAGAAGGCAATAATTTTTCTGTAGCATTCAGCGATTCCAGCGAATATTTAGCTAACCTTATTGGTTATGATACAGAAGTGGATATTGCAATCTTAAGATTTAAAGCTCAAGACAAAACTGGTATTACTATTTCTAGCCTTTCAACTAGTTCAAATCTTACAAAAGGCATATTTGTCTTATCATCAGGTAATCCTTCCGGTTTAAACTTCTTTGGTTCAGTTACCTTAGGAATTATCGGAGGGTTAGAAAGAAAAATCGATACAAATGAGTATATCGATTATATTCAGCATGACTCAGCGATAAACCCTGGTAATAGTGGAGGGCCAATTTATAATTTAGCCGGTGAAGTTATAGGTATTAACGTTTCAAAACTAGCTGACACTAGTATTGAAGGTATGGGTTTTGCGATACCAATTGATTTGGTTAAAAGAATTATTGAAAGAATCGAAAACAATACTTTAACAGCAAATACAATCATGCCACGTTTAGGCGCTTTATATTATGAAATTCAAAATTACTATAATAATGGCACGGTTTCAGTCAAAAACTTAATTATTAATGGAACCAGAAGAACTGATTCTTTAACCTTGGACTTGCCATCAGGAATTGATTATGGCTTAATGGTTTATGATATTATTGTAATGCAAACTCTATATAACACTCCAATTAAAAGTGGAGATATAATTTACAGAATTAATGATGTATTAATTGAAGATGAGCAAGGATATTTTGAATATATTTACAATAATTTTGAAGCTGGAGATAGTGTTACAATTTACTACTATGAATTAGATGATATCGATCTTGAATACAACCCAGTGCCTCAAAATTATGAAGTAACATTTAGTTAAGAAAAAAGAAAAAAGCAGAATTAATCTGCTTTTCCTATTTTATTAGGTTAAAATTTAAGCTCTTTGTACTTTACCAGCTTTTAATGCTCTAGCAGAAACGTAAACTCGTTTTACTTGACCATCTTCATCGATAATTCTGACTTTTTGCAGGTTAGCTTTCCATTGTTTTCTTGTAGCGTGCAAAGAATGTGAACGGTTGTTACCAGTCATAAATTTTTTACCTGTTACACTGCATACTCTAGGCATGATATCACTCCGTTTCCTCTAAAGATTTCAGCATTACTATTTTATCATATATACATAAAATTGCAAGAAAAAAATATTTAATTTTATGATAACGCTCGCTATATTCAAAATAATTGCATTTTCTAAATGCTTATGTTATAATGCTATTGCTTTTTTTGAGCATAAAATTAGTCGAAAAACGAAACATCCAAAAAAAATTAAGGAGTTATTAACTATGTCTACAAATTTATTGGACGGTAAATTATTTAGAGATTTAATTATTAATGGTAGTGTGAAACTGAAAAACAATATGAACAGAATAAACGATTTAAATGTGTTCCCTGTACCTGATGGAGACACTGGATCGAACATGTCGGCTACCATGTCAGCGGGAGCTAACGCAATCAGAGAATCAGAAGAAAAATCTATTGGTAAAGTAGCTAAAGCTTTATCAAGAGGAATGTTAATGGGAGCTAGAGGTAACAGCGGTGTTATCCTATCTCAATTATTTAGCGGTATTGCAAAAGGATTATTAGATAAGGATGAAGTTGATGTTGAAGTATTCTCACACGCTTTAAGAAGCGGTGTTGAACAAGCGTATTCAGCTGTTATCCATCCAGTTGAAGGAACAATGCTTACGGTATCAAGAGAAGGCGCTGATGAAGCAATCTCAGTATACCAAGACGTTGAAGACTTTGAAGAATTATTTGAACTTTATATTAAAGAATTATATGCTTCATTAGAAAGAACTCCAGATCTTTTACCAGTTTTAAAAGAAGTAGGTGTTGTTGATTCTGGTGGTGCTGGATTTATTGAAATTGTTGAAGGTATGAGAGATGCTTTGTTAGGAAAGACTTATGCAGATAAAGTTGAACCATCATCTGATTATAAAGTTGACTTGACAAACTATAAACATGCTGAAGGTGAAGATTTCGGTTATTGTACTGAATTTATCATGCAAATTGAAAAAATGAGTGAGTTCTCACAAAAAGATTTTATCGATATGATTTCACCTTTAGGTAATTCATTGGTTGTTGTTCAAGATGAAAACATCTTGAAAGTTCATATCCACACACAAACTCCTGGTGATGCACTTAATTTAGCTCAACATTTTGGATTCTTTGTAAACTTGAAAATTGAGAACATGAATCTTCAACACACTGAAGTGTTGATTCATCAAGAAGCTGATCTTCAAGATGAATGTGAATGCGGTCATGATCATTCAGCTTCTGTAGCTCCAAGAATTAAGAAAAAATATGCAATCGTTGCTGTTGTAAATGGTAAAGGTTTAAAAGAAACTTTTATTGAAATGGGTTGTGATTACATCATTGATGGTGGTCAAACCATGAATCCATCAGTAGAAGACTTTATCAAAGCTGTTGAACAAATCAATGCCGACCACATTATCATTATTCCAAACAATAAAAACGTAATGCTTTCAGCCGAAACAGCAAGAGATATGATTGAAGATAAAGATGTGTATGTATTAAAGGCAAAAACAGTGGCACAAGGTTACTCAGCTCTAACAATGTTTGACGCTACTCAAGAAATCGAAAGCAACATTGATGAAATGAGCGAATATCTAACAAAAGTCAAGACTGGTGAAGTTACTTTTGCAATTAGAGATTCTAAGAATAATGGTATCGATATCGCTAAAGATGATTTTATGGGTATTCTTGACGGTCAAATCATTACTACTCATAAAGAACGAGCTGAAGTCACAAAAACATTGGTTAAAAATATGGCTGATGAAACATCAGAAATCATTACAATTATGTATGGTTCCGGAGTTGACAAAAAAGAAGTTGATGAGTTGGTAGATTTTATTGAAGATGAGTTCGGACTAGAAGTTGATGTAATCAATGGTGGTCAAGATATTTACTCTTACATTATTTCTTTAGAATAAAAATTATAGAGTGTCCTAGTGACACTCTTTTTTATTTTTTTTTAAGCATATGAAAAACCAGCATAAAAAAAGAAATCTTAATGATATAATATAAACAAATCTATTTTCTAAAGGGTACATAAATGCTTTTAAAAGATGTATATGGTGTTGGAAAAACCACACTTGATAAACTGAATAAAATAAATATCACATCTATTCAAGATGTGTTATTATGTTTTCCAAAAAAATACGAGATAAACAAAATAGATAATATTGCGAGTAAAGAGATTAACAAGCAACTTACTTTGAAATGCCTAATCATAAGTAAACCACAACTTATATATATCAGAAAGAGATTAACAAAACTACAATTTAAATGTGAAACAAATAACTATAAGTTTCAATTGTCAATCTTTAATAGAGAATTCTTGACACACTCTCTAAATATCGGAACATTTATTGTGGCTACAGGAAAATTCGCCAAAAATTATAATAACTTTACAGCAAGTAATCTGGTCCTTTATGATAACTTTAAAGCTGGTATAAAACCAATCTATGGCTTGCATGACATTACAGAGCATCGAATCAGTACAGTTGTAAGTAATATCTTAAAGAATGACTTTAGTATCGAAGATGATATCCCGCAATTCGTTAAAAATGAACAACGATTCAAAAATATCAATGAGATTATTGGAATTATCCATCAACCTAAGACCATTGATGAGATAAATCAAGTCAAAAGAAGGTTTATATACGAGGAGTTTCTTAAGTTTGGTATTAGAATTGAGCTCATTAAGAAGATCAACTCTAGGATTACCACACCTAAAAAAAACTACGATATAAATATAATAAGAGATTTTATCAAAAAACTTCCGTTTGAACTCACTGATGATCAAAAACAAGCAACCAATGAAATTTTCATGGACTTCAAGAAAGATACAAGAATGAATCGTTTGTTGCAAGGAGATGTTGGTTCGGGTAAAACTATAGTCTCAATCATAGCATCCTACGCAATAGTTACCTCAAAAATGCAAGTAGCAATTTTATCACCAACATTAGTTCTAGCAAATCAACACTTCGATACATTTAGAAGACTACTTCAACCTGAAGGTGTAAAAGTAGAATTGCTTACCAGCGATACATCAACAAATAATAGAAGAAGAATCCTTGAAGATATTACAAAAGGCGATATTGATATAGTAATTGGTACTCATAGCCTCTTAAACGAAGAACTAAGTTTTAGAAATCTTGGCTTTGTAGTGATCGATGAGCAACAAAGATTTGGTGTCGAACAAAGGAAGATTATCCGTGAAAAGGGAATAAACCCTGATATTCTGATGATGACCGCAACCCCAATTCCAAGAACTTTAGCAATATCTCTATTTGAAAATACTGACGTGTCATCAATTAAAGAAAAACCTAGTAACAGGCAAAATATCCACACTGAAGTCCTGGCTTTTGAAAGTTTAGAGACAGCTTATAAGCAAATAGATAAAGAACTAAAAAACAACCATCAAATATATGTTATTTGTCCTCTGATACAAGATATTGAAACAAGAACCAATATCTCGGTAGAAGAAGCATTTAAAATGCTTTCTAGAAGGTTTACTACCGCCAAAATTGATATCTTACATGGTAAAATGAGCGACACTGAGAAAACTGATACTTTGAAGAATTTCTATGGAAATGAGACTAAAATATTAGTATCCACAACCGTTGTGGAAGTCGGAGTAAATGTTGGTAATGCCACGACGATGTTAATTTTCAATGCTAATGCTTTTGGATTAGCCCAACTTCATCAGTTGCGAGGAAGAGTCGGTAGAAACGATTTATCAGCTTACTGTTATTTGATAGTCGACAATTTTCCAGAAGATAACGAACGCTTAGGTATACTTGAAAAAACTAATGATGGTTTTATTATATCTGAATTTGATTTATCTCTTAGGGGACCTGGTGAAGTGTTCGGTAAAAATCAGTCTGGAATTCCTAATTTTAAGTTTGCTAACATAATTACGGATGAGGAAATTAGAGAAAAAGCTTTTTCAGATGCCAAGAGAGTCATTGAAAGCGATGATTCAATATCAAGAAAACTAACAAATGAATGTTTAAAATCAATTGAATCTTATAATTTAGATTAGATTATGATATACTTTTATAAGGAAGAGGTGTTATGTATGATTAGAATTGGGATAGACGCAATGGGTGGCGATTATGCCCCAAAAGAACAAATTCAAGGAGCTATGCTCGCTATAAAAAAAATAGATGATATCGAGATTAATCTCTATGGCGATAAAGATATTATTGCGCAATATTTAACTGATTCAACAAGGATCAATGTTATTGACGCAAAATACGCAATTCCTATGGGAGAAAAAAATCCAATCCAAGCGATTAAAACTCACAAAGATTCATCAATGGTAGTTGCTTTATCAAGCCTTAGATTAGAAGAAAATGATGCAGTTGTATCAAGTGGCGCTACTCAGGCATTAATTGCAGGCGCGCATCTATTAGTAAGAAGGATGAAAGGGTTTAAAAGAACAGCAATTGCACCTTTAATACCACGCGCAGATGGTGGACAGACAATTCTTTTAGATGCTGGAGCTAATCTTACCATCAAACCTGAATATATGCTTCAACAAGCATATTTTGCTAAAATTTATGCTCAAAAAGTTTTAAAAATCGAAGATCCTAAAGTTGGTTTGATTAATATAGGTACTGAAGACGGTAAAGGAAGAGAGTTTGATCAAGAAGTCTTTAAGTTATTTAAAGAAACTGATTTATTTAGCTTCTACGGTAACGTGGAACCAAAAGTTATCTTTGATCCTCCTTGCGATATCCTAATCAGCGACGGTTTTACAGCTAACATAGTAATGAAGTCTATTGAAGGTGCAGCTAAAGGTTTAGCATCAATGTTAAAGAAACATTTAACTTCAAGTTTCTTAGGAAAAATTGGTGCGCTTTTGGCTAAGAAAAATCTTATAAAATTTAAACAACATGTATCAGCTGAAGAAATTGGCGGAGCTGTCATTTTTGGCCTTTATAAACCTGTAATCAAAGCACAAGGTGCTTCCAAAGCTTACGGATTTTATAATGGAATTCGTCAAGCCGCTAACATTTGTAGGGAAAGAGTATTTGAAACCGTCCAAGAATATGTTGAGAGTCAAAAGGATTTAGAAGATGAGTAAAAGTATCAAAGATTTGGAGATGATGTTCAACTTGAACTTCAATAACTTCCAACTGCTAATTAGAGCTATGACTCACTCATCTTTCGCCAATGAAAACAATTGTTTAAGTAACGAAAGATTAGAGTTTATCGGTGATGCAGTACTAGATTTAGTTGTTGGTAAGTTTTTGTATGACCATATACCTGAATCAGAAGGTATATTGACTAAAAAAAGAGCGCAAGAAGTATGTGAAGACGCTCTTTATAACTATGCTAAATCTTTTAATCTAGGAGATTATTTGCTTTTAGGAAAAGGTGAAGAACTTTCAGGTGGTAGAGAAAAACCAGCTGTTCTTGCAGATGCATTTGAAGCGTTTTTAGGTGCTGTTTATGTAGACAAAGGGATAAAAGAAGTGTATAAAATAGTTGAAAAAGTAGTCTTTCCGGTAATTATCAAGAACCTTCATAAAGAAGATAACGACTATAAGAGTAAACTTCAAGAGTTGTTGCAATCAGATAAACGCAGTCTGAGATATGAAATTATTTTTGAATCAGGACCAGCCCATGATAAAGAGTTTATTGCTAGAGTTTTTATGGATGATACAATTAATATGGGCGATGGCAAAGGCAAAAGCAAAAAAGAAGCTGAACAGAATGCTGCTTTTGCTGCTTTACAAAAACTAGCTAACAAAAAAATATAGTTAAGTAGGTTGATTTTATGGAAGTTTTAATATTGAAGAAAATGATTTCTGAAGGAATTGTTGATTTTGATAAATTACTGAAGAATACATATAAAGAATTAGGCTTAACAGAACTTGAAGCCTTTCTTTTAATGGAATTAAATATGTTGAAAATTAAGGGGACAGATTTTGTTACTCCAAAGATTTTAACCAAAAAATTAATGATAACAGAAGAACACGCAGTCACTCTAATGGATGAACTGATGAAGAAAAAATATTTGAATTTCGCTTTAGTTAAAGGCCAAAATGGCAAGCAAAAGGAAAGTTTTGACATTGATTTGACTTACCGTAAAACCCTTGAGTTTTATCAAATGAAAGTCATGGATGAAGTGATGACATCCAAAGCTTCATATGATACTTTAGAAGATGAAGTTGTGGAGTTGTTAGAAAGAAACTTTCAAAAACAACTTAAGCCATTAGAAGTTGAGTTAATCATCAAATGGGTTCATGAGTATAAATATACTAAAGAGGACATTAAAGAAGCAGTTTTTCAAGCCATTAAAGCACATCGTTATTCAATTTCTTATTTGGACGGAGTTCTTTTAAAAAAGCGCCAAGTCAATCAAGATGTGAAGATGAGAAAGACCACAAAGAAGAAATCTAAGGTATTGAAGGACTTCTTAGAATCATGACAAAAAAAGACACTGCTCTTACTATCTATGATGAAATAACAAAACTGTTTCCTAATGCAAGTTGCGAACTTAACTACCGCAAAGACTATGAACTATTAATCGCAATAATGCTAAGCGCTCAAACAACTGATCAGTCAGTAAATAAAGTTACTGAAAAACTCTTCGTGAAGTATCAGTCAATCAATGATTTTGCTGTTGCTCCAATCGAAGATTTAGAAAGTTCTCTAAAACATCTCGGACTTTTTAGAAACAAAGCTAAAAACCTCCATCTATTGACTAACAAGATTTTAGATGACTTTAATGGTGCTATACCTAATGACCAGGATAAACTCGAATCTTTGCCGGGAGTAGGTAGAAAAACGGCTAATGTTTATCTTGCCGAAATGCATCATATTCCGAGAATAGCTGTGGATACACATGTATCCCGTGTATCTATTCGCTTAGGTTTTGCAAAGAAAGGTTCAACTCCAAAAATCATTGAAGATAAATTAATGAAATTATATCCAAAAGATTTATGGATTCCTCTCCATCATAAGTTGATCCATTTTGGCAGATACTTTTGTACCGCCAAAAAACCAAATTGCAAAAATTGCCCAATAATTGAATATTGCAAGTATCCGGAGATTGATTAATTTCCGGTTTTTTTTACCTAAATATAGCCAATATTTGAGGTTTGGTTTTTTAAAACATGAATTTTTTCAATAAAAAAATCTTTCAATTTGCGAAAATTTCCTTTATAATTGCACCAATGCAATTAAAAATAAAAAAAATGAAAGGAAAATTTATGCAGACTAAGTTACTAAACGAGATTACAAGAAGAAAAGAGAAAATTGCCCAAAATTATTTAAAGGGAGTTGGTCAGATTTTAAAGAAAAAAAGGATTGAGTTAAAGATGACTCAAGAAGCAGTGGCTATTGGTATTTGTTCTAATACTTACCTATCCAAGATTGAAAACAATCAAATTGATGTCAATCAAGAACACTTATATCTTTTAATGGAGAGAATGCACATCCCTACGGACAAGATTTCCTTCCCTAATGAGATGCTAGAACATTTAGAAACAGCTGTAGATCTATTTTTTTATAGAGATATTGAAGGATATGAGCAACTCTTCAATGAAATCAAGCCATATGACTTTGCTATACTTTTGCAAATAGTTAAGCTGGGATATTATCTGTTAATTGATGATTTGCAAAAAGCTACTTTGGTACATAATGAGATATTTCGTTATATTTCAATTTTGGAAGACTATGGTTTCTCAGTTTTTTTAGTTTTTTCCAGTTATTACAATTTAGCTGTCAAAGATTTTAAAAATTCAAGATTTATTCTTGATAACGTTGCAAATAATCTTTATAGTATAGATAAATTATATGCATTGTTTAACTATGCCAAATTTTTAACCTACGGAAATCTACACTTAAATACAATCGCTATGGAATCGGGATTTACAGCTCAACAGATATTTAATAGGTACTCTAACATAAGCCGAATCAACGAGTTCTTCATTTGGAAAGACATATTTACTGTTTATGAAGGCAATTATGATTTAGGTGTTTTAATACCAAATAAAATTATAAATCTAAACCCAGATTTGAAGAACTATTACTTGGTAATTATGGCATCAAGATCAAAAAATCCAAAGGTTTTTCTCGACCACTTAGAATCTGAAGCTGATCATTATCTTTTAGGTCTTTTTATAAAAGGAAGATATTTTTTACGTAACTCAAAGATTGATCAACTAGAAGAAGTTCTTGACAAACTTCAGAAGTTACACTATCTTAAACAATCAAAAATTGATTTTGCCAGACTATTAAAAGCATTAAAAGACAATAATGAACTTTTGATAAAAGAACTCTTGATTAACTACTGTCTAGATTTCGCTTTTGATAATCAAAACTTATTCTTTGTTGAAATAATTACAGAAAGCATCTCGAAACTCTTATCTAAAAAGAATCGTTATAAGGATGCTCTTATTTATAAAAACAAATTTTTTGAGTTTAAACAATCACTTCAGTTAGTACAACAGATTACTGTGAAATAAAAAATAAGAACTCCATATTGGTTAAGGAGTTCTTAATTATTATAGTAATTTGATTATTTTTTTAGCTAAATTCAAATAAATTATTCCTGGCATCTCTGTTTCTTCAGCAATTATCTTATCATACTTAGTTATCGGTAAAGTGGCTAGCAACTCAACCAATAATTCGTCAGCTACTTTTTTTCCACCGTCTTTTCCAAATATATAATGAAATTCATTATTTACTTCATAGTAAGACATGTTTTCGATTACGCCAATAACATCCTGTGATAAATCTTTAGCTGCGTAACCAGCCTTGATAGCGATATGAGCAGCGCTTTCTTGAGGCGTTGTTACGATAACCATTTTAGCATCTTCAGAATAATTCTTTAAGTCCATCATGATATCGCCTGTTCCTGGAGGTAAATCGACTAAGAAATAATCAATTTCTTCGCTCCATAGCGTATCTTCAAAGAAAAGTTTTAATACCTTCCCTAACATTGGACCCCTTAACATTAAAGCTCGCTTTTCATCCACTAAATACTCTGTGGAAACCATTTGGATACTATCCTTTTCAAACGGATAAATTTTCCCGTTAGCATCACCCATAAGTCTATGATTTGTCGCATTGAAAATCTTTGGCATATTAGCTCCATAGATATCGGCGTCAATAATCCCAACTCTTTTACCAAGTCTTGTTAAAGCGTACGCTAAATTAGCTGTTACAGTTGATTTTCCAACTCCGCCTTTGCCTGAAGCGATAAGTAAAGTCTTCGCCTCTTTGTTTCTTGTTTTTCTCTTAGTAAACTCAATTTTGACTCCTGCATAACCAAGTTCTAACTTAACAACTTTTGCGATATCTCTTGTAATTTGTTTAGTGGTGTTTTGATCTTTTTCACCGACTTCAATAATCATTATAACAGTATTGTTTTCATCAACACCAACATGTTTAACGCTATCGTTTTCTTCTAGTGTTTGATTTGTGCTAGGGTCGATGATCTTGCTGATTTTCTCTTTTATAACTAAGATTTCATCCATTTTACTCAATCCTTTCCATGACGATTTCAATTATAACGCATTTCTTAAATAATGCAAACAAAATTGTCTTTTTAAATCTCTAGTTTAGTGGATTTTTTTCTTGACATTTAAACTATTAAAAAGTATAATTGATATGCTGTGATGAGGTGATGAAATTGAAATGGACAATTCATGAGCTTATTAAGAAAGCAAACAATGAGAATTTCATTCAGGCTAAACTTGACTTAAGACCTTACTTAAGTAAAGAATTTGAAGATCTAATCGACATCTTAGAAACTGACGTTTCTGGCGATTATGAGTACTTTCAAACTGAAGAAATGTTTAGTTTCAATCTAGACATTAAAACAACTCTTATAATGCTTTGTTCGATAACATTAAAAGAGATAGAAGTTCCTTTAAACTTTCATTCACAGATTAATTTTTCACTTAGTTTCATTGATGATGACACTCATGTAATCGACGGTATAACCATTGATTTGAAACCATATATTTTCTCGGAGATATTAGTTGAAAAACCTATGCGAGTAATTTCTGAAGATGCCTATAATGATTATCATGATGAAATCACTAAACTAACAGAAGAAGAAAAAGAAGTAAATAATCCATTTGCTAAATTAAAGAAGTGAGGAGGGTATTAACATGGCAGTACCACAAAGACGAATTAGTAAAACACAAAAAAGAAAAAGAAGAACACATTTCAAGTTACATGCTCCAGCAATGGCTGTTTGTCCTAATTGCGGTGAATTAACATTATCTCACCAAGTTTGTAAATCATGTGGATTCTACAAAGGTAAATTGGTTGTTGAACCAAAACCAGAAAAAGAAGCAGCTGAATAAAAGAAAAGATACGTTGAATTTTCAACGTTTTTCTTTTGCCTTTATGATATAATAATTTCGGTGGTGTAAATTATGGAAAAACATATCCCTGTTTTATTGAATGAAACAATTGAACTCCTTAATATAAATAAAAATTGTATATATGTTGATATGACCTTAGGTGGTGGCGGACATTCAGAAGCTATCTTAAGTTTACTTGATAAAGGTAAGTTATATGGTTTTGATCAAGATATATTTGCGATTGAAAAGGCTTCTGAAAGGTTAAAAACATACAAGAACTTTAAAGCCATCAACGCAAACTTTTATAATGCTAAAGAGAAACTAGCAGAAATAGGTGTAGACGAAGTCGACGGCATAATCTTTGATTTAGGTGTATCATCATTTCAATTTGATATGCCTGAAAGAGGGTTCTCATACCGATTTGACGCTCCTTTAGATATGCGGATGGACCAACAAGCAAACCTAGCCGCTTATCATGTAGTAAATAATTATTCATTTGAAGATTTAATTAAAATCTTTTTTGAGTATGGAGAAGAAAAATTTGCTCGTTTAATAGCCAAAAACATCATTAAACACCGCACTTTGAAACCGATAAAAACAACTTTTGAATTAGTAGACATAATCAAAGAAGCAATGCCTAATAAAGAACTTAATAAAAAGGGTCATCCAGCTAAAAAAGTCTTTCAAGCAATTAGAATTGAAGTAAATCAAGAATTAGAAATCTTAGAAGAATCCCTTATTAAAGCAATTGATTTATTAAAACCAAATGGTAGGTTAGCCGTAATAACTTTCCACTCTTTAGAAGATAGGATTGTAAAGCAATTGTTCAAGCGTTTATCAACGATTGAAATACCAAAGGGTTTGGCTATAATACCTGATGAAACACCTCTAATTAATCTTGTGACGAGAAAAGTAGTTACAGCCCAAGAAACAGAACTTTCTGATAATAACAGGGCACATAGTGCTAAACTTAGAGTTATCGAAAAAAATGATAAATAATAGTTGACATTATTTACTAGTTTATGTTATCATATTTTTGCGTCAATAAGCAGGTGTAGTTCAATGGTAGAACCTCAGCCTTCCAAGCTGATTATGAGGGTTCGATTCCCTTCACCTGCTCCATTAGCAAA
>JAVEQW010000073.1:0-5284 GCA_034007385.1 Candidatus Izemoplasmatales bacterium | reverse complement strand
TTTTAAGAAAAACCATGCAATGTGGACACCAATTAGCAAAGAGATAAAGCTCATCAAATTCCATCGTGACTATTTCAGATGCAGTAATCTCAATGTATTTTGGTTTATTGGTTAGATTAAGAAGTTCTTTGTTTTTAATATATAAATCATCATTCTTGTTGTTTGGAAGAATAACAATTATTCCACAACCTGTCAGAAAAAGCAAAAGAAGTAATTTTTTCATAGTTACTCAAGTTTATGAAGTAACCTAAATAATCCGAATATTAAGTTAAGCATCTCCAATAGCTGTATTGATCTTTTATTGTTTCCGTCTCTTTCTTATTTTTTCTTCGATGACTACCATCCTGACTTCAAGTTCCTCAGATATAAGGCCTTCATCCAGTGTCTTAAGTTTTTCAAAGTATTTAAATGTTTCCTCACAATTACGGGCATTAATTTCACAATCCAGAGAAAATGCAAGTGTTATATTGTATAAAGCAATTTTATTCTCCGGATCAAGATATAAAGCAGCTTCAAAGTCAGCTATTGCAGCTTCAATCTCATTGCTTTTCAGATGTAGTATTCCCGATTCAATAAAAACTGCCAATGCATTTTGTTCTTCTTTAGTATTTGTTAGTACGATGACTTCATAATTTTCCTGATATTTTAACATATAATCTGATATACCCAAATATACCAGTGCAAAAATAACCATCAAGCCCATGACAATCAAAACACTATAAATCTTTCCTTTACAAACACTTAATGCTATTCTCTTTTTCGATTTTTTAAGTCTTTGTTCAACAATTTCAGGATTATTTATAGTGGTTTCACTCGGTTTAAATTCTTGAGGATTAAGAAATTCAATAGATTCATAACCGGCTTTCTTATTTCCTTTTTTAAACGGTTTTCTTGGCTTCATGGTGTAAATCCATTTCTGAAGCCCAAATCCCATATATCCCATTACGTTTTTCTTAAACTGCTGCTAATTTCATTATTCTCTTATCTTCAAAAATAATACTTTACTCGAAACCCATTACCTATTTATCGAAGATTAATTGGCTTTAAATCGAATTAAGTTTTGGGGATAATTCTTAATGGCGCGCAACAAAGCTCAGACTGTATGTTTGAGAAACTTGCGGTTGGTTTTTAAAGTGAGGCGAAAGTTTTAGTTTTATCTCCTTAAGGTGGATTCAACGCTTTATGACTGACTATATCCTGAATGCTTGCTTGGTAGCCAGGATAGTTTTACTACCCGGATTTTATTACTTTCTTCACTATTCTTCTTTTACCAGAGGAAGCAATCAAAATGTATAAGCCATCAGGTAAATTTGATAAGTCAAGGCTTAATTGATTTGAAGAAGAATTTTTTACCATAACCTCTTTACCATTGATATCGAATAAGTTAATTCTGTTTATAATGTGCATATCGGTGCAGGCTATAAACAAAACGTCAGTGGTTGGGTTGGGTAAAATTGAAATGTCATAATTTTTAGGAGTTAATAAGGGAACACCTAAAGTAAGGTCATTAATTATGATTGATTTCAGCGCAAAATACTTCCAGTTTGTCAGCCTGCTATGCCTTAAATCAAATGAAAAGTTTAATACTCCATAGGTTGTATAATTGTCATAATTCATTATCTTGATTAATGAACTTCCGCTTTCACCTACTATTCCGTTGGCATTTGAAATCCCTAAAAAGTGTTCACCTGCCATATCAACAATTCCATAATTATAATAAAGGGTGTCTCCATTATACATATTCGGGTCAATCTGTGGAATTGTAATATTTGGGTAGGAGAATTTATAAAAAATTCCATCCAGTAAGGAAGCATCATCTACATCAAAACCGATACCTACCCAGCCCGTTTCTTCCCCGATGGGATATTCAAGTTCCAAAATCGAAAAATCTGTTTGAGATAAGTTCCAATTTTCAAAAAAGAAAACTTTTTTTACCCAACTACATTCAAAATTAGGGTTTTCTTCTCCATTATCATAGACAGAACAAATAAAAATGGAATCATTCCGTAGGGTGTTTTCATTGATGTTTGCAACACAATGGGCAGCAGTTAACACATGTTTTCTACTGATCATAATTCCAGAACAAAGATTTTTTAGGGAGTCATTTTCCCATTTAAAGAGCTTAACACTCGTCCTGATTGGAAAGCAATTTATATCAAAATCTTTTGATGCCTGCCTCTTTTTTGTAAAACTGGAATTAGGAAAAACATTGTAGGTTGGGGGTGAGTTGTTAAGATTACAAAAACAACTATCTATAATTCCTGTACTATACCTGGTTTTCTCATTTTGAATAGTTGTATCAAATTCCGGGATTTCTAAAGTATCTGTAACCCCACTCATCAAATCAAATGAGAGAATTTTTTGTTCCTGAGAAAAGGCTTTAGAAATAATTAATAGCAGCAGTGAAATGTAAAATACGTGTTTTCTCATAATTTATTTATAATGGTTGTTGAATGCAATAAGCATAAAGCTTGGTGGAAGTGCGTGCATTTTCTCTGTGTTTGGAATTCGTCGCTAATGTAGTAATATTATAAAATATCCAACTGAGTGGTGAATCCGATTGCCCGGAGTAGCTCTCTTGAAAAAACTTAGTTTGAGATAATCAGGTATTCCAGGAAGAATAAGACACAGGCTGTTCTTCTTTACGCGATATCTACTTATGGAATTATAGTGTCTTAGGCATTATTTATAGGTATCGTTTTTTTTATCACTATTAACGATTTATTGAAAAATGCTACTTTCTCTTTATAAAGAGTAGCTTCTGGGAATAAAGCCTTCAACTCCTTTTTTGTTAATAAATAGCAACTCTCTACCGCTCTCCTGGCTTCATCGTAGGTTTTGGCTTTTTTAAACCAACCTAAATCAAAATGTAGAAGCATTTTTGTTCTTATTTGCAGGGGCAACCAATGAAAAAAGGGAGTAACAAAGTGGGGTTCTATGGGAAACCAATAATTTGGAGTTTGTAAATAATATGTCTCCGCTACGCGTTTAATTTCATTTGCAAACATTATTCTCTTTGACTCGTCACCAACATGCTCAATCACTGAATTTGAATGGGCGATATGAAAAGAATTATCTGCAAAGTTTATTAAATTGCAGCCATCTCCGACATGAAAACTAAAAATATTGTCCTTCTCCGGAATAGGTTTATTTGATGGTAAATTAACTATTGATATATGAACCTTATGTTCAGTTAAAAAGTCTGTTGGAATGATTTTCCAATACGTTTTTGTTCCACCAATGTCTATAATATTGACTTCCCTGTATTTCTTATGACATTCTTTGATAAGGCTCTTTATTCTTTCAGCTCTCTTTTTTCTTAATTTGAAAGCAGCTGATTTTTCTGATTCATAGTTAATCAATTTTTTTGCAATAGAATGTGTAATTGCCATATTTATAGAATTTTATGTGGTTAAACATTCCTGATTATTCGTCAGGTATTTTTAATTATCCGATCCTTACTGCCAGCAGAAAATTTTAGTTTTTCGCTAAAGGTTTTTCGTTTTTTCCAGAGCTTCTTTCTTCATTTCCTGAAAAACCGGACTTCTACCAAGGCCTTTCTGGCCTATGTCAGACGACATCATCCCCGGAAGATTATTTGCTTCTATTATCAACGGCCCCGTTGGGGTAATTGCTATATCCCAGCCAATAACTTTTACCTGTGGTATAAGCTGACTGGCGTTTATTACCAGTTCCTTAATTTCCCTGAAGTAAGGGATGGCAAATCCTTCAAAAATAACTTTTGAATAAGGATGTTCAAGATAGGTTCGGGCACGTCCATTGGTAAAATCAGAAACTGCTTCCCGCCTGAGCACACCCTTTTCAAAATCAATGCCCACATAAGAACCACCCCTGGATACATTGTCCACATATGATTCATTAAAACCCATCCTCAGTACGCCCGACATAATCCCGCTTACATTATCCTTATTGGTAAATGTTTCAATACGCAAGGTATTGACACAAAACGGGTTAATTTGACTAATGGCTTCGTGTTGTTGCACCTCTTCCTGAAAAACAAAAGAAGATGAAAGGATAATCTTATAAATCTCATTTAATTGTTCAGGATTTTCTTTGAGTTTGGTATAAGAAACCTTATAAACAAACTTTCCTCCACCAGATCCGGATTCTTTCTTAATAAATATACTCTCAGATTTTACGGATATTGCACAAACTTCTTTAACAAATTCAAGAAAATGTTCCGCTGTATTAATTTGAACAAATTCATTATCTGTAAAAAATAATGAATTCTGATTTCGCGCAAGAGTATTGGTTACCGGAATATTATGCTTCTTAAAGAACAACTCAAACAGGTATCGGTTGTCAACGATTGAAATATAATCAGGATCATTTAACGTCCAACATTTATCGCGCAATTTTTTTGTCATTCCATATTCATCAAAATTGGTAACACCTTTACGATAAATAAATTTGGAAAAATACTGCTCGGCCACTTCTGGTTTGGTAAATATAAATCGCCCATATTCCCACAACATTAGAGGAACACTTTTACGATAGGGATCTTCAAGGATAATAGTGAAGAAGTCCTTAACTTTTGCAGGAAGGCGTCTTTGAGCCATGGGTTGTATGATTAGTAATTGCTTTTATTTGTATCGATTTAATTCTTCCCTAAGGTCTATATCCTACACTCTGCGCCACCACCACTTGTTGATCCGGATTGAGTTTCATCAGTTCATGCAGGGCATCGCGATCAACCAAAGCGCGAACCACGGTGTTAATTTGTTGTGAAGCGCAATACAGGTAAACATTCTGGGACATAAAACCCGTATTGATGCCTTTATAAAAATCACGTTGACTTTCATCAGCGCCCTCCATTTTGTTAAAATCAACTACATAAACCAGGTTTACCGGTGCGGTGGATACAAAATCCTGTTTTCCCGCAGCAGCCTGATGGTTTCCTTTAAGGATAAGTTCCAGTTCATGGTTCTTTTCATTATACAGGTAAATACCAGAATTTAAAAACACATATACCTGTACATCCTGCCAGTTGCGGGCGGAAGGAGCGGTACGTTTACCCAGGTCAGCCCTGTTTATGCCGCAAGCAGCCCAAAGCAACCCGGAAAGATGATCCATAGTCAGCTCTTTAGCGCTAAATTCACGGTGGCTACTGCGCTCATTCAGGGCTTGCATTAATGGCATTCCGCCCTTTTTATCCGGCTCGGGAAGCTTAATATTCTGGGCTAAAACCCCTTGGGAAAAAAATGAAGCCATCATAATGAAAATGAGTAATGTTAATTGTTTCATAAGTTTGGTCTTTGGTCTT
>JAVEQW010000013.1:0-25739 GCA_034007385.1 Candidatus Izemoplasmatales bacterium | reverse complement strand
TGTAGTTTAAAGGCATCTTTAAATGCGTATTGAGGGTTTATCATATATTAATTTTATCAAAAAATAAGTAATCAAAAAAGAGTCCGTAGACTCTTTAGTTGAAAAACTTGTTTTTCATTTTTTTATTGGTTTTTAAATTTTATTCTAACTCAAAAGATACAACGTTGAAACCTACTATGTAGATACTTATCTCATCACCAACTTCTTTAGAGATGAAGTATCGCATCTCTTCATCAGTAAAATCAGCTACATTAACTAAATACAATTCGTCATCAATCTCAATCCAATATACGGTATTTCCGCTAACTACATAAGATGTAATTGAATTTATCGTTCCGGTTATATTTGTAGCAACTGTATCATCATCTTCATTCAATTTAACTAGATAACGGTTATAAGCATCAGTCTTTGAAGTTTCTGAAATTGTATAAAACTCCAAATCTTGAATTTTTATGTATACATATCTTAAGATTCTACCATCTTCTCCCTTAATTAAAATGAAGTATGTTGGAGTTCCTTCAACATTTAATGGGATAGGGAATGAGGTTGAAATATTATTTTGTGGAATTAAAGTCAAAGCTTTATTCATTGCGGCTGCCTCAGTAGCTCCTGGAAAGCGGAATAGCATTGTTTCTTTAGTCCTCATATTTGCATAAATAAAACCAATTGTCGACTCATCGTTTCCAGCACTTATCAGTCCGGTGAAGTAATATAACTGGCCTTCATTCATGATAACTCTTGTGCCATTTGACGTTTGTACGACGCCCTTTTGAGCAAAGACACTATTTAACCAACCGTCCTGTAGAGATCCCCAATAATTCAATTGGTTAACTATCAAGTTTTCCGGATATACACTTTCGACCCAACTTGGAACTTGGTCAGGACTGTAAATATTCAAATCGCCATTCAAGGCATTCACTACAGCGATTTTAGCAATTTGGGGGCCGCCATTAATAAAAACTGAAGGCAAAGAGAACTGAAGCACATAGTAAGGGTTTCCTTCTTCATCAATCTCAAAAAAGTAATTTTCTAATGTGTATTTACTCAAACCGTTATAATATGCATGCCTAAACAAATCTTGGCCAAAATAAGCTGAAGGAAGGTATTTTAAACCATCACCAGTAGTTTCACGTAAATTAATTAATTTGGTTTCTGATGTTACTTTATCGATTAAAATGTAACCAGGAGTTCCAGCATCGTTATTACTTGTCCATTTGAAGAATCCTCGATACTCAAGAGCGGCTACTAAGTACTGTTTTCCTTGATATATGATATCTGAGTACTCTCCAGGTTGAAATTCCGAACCGATTCCAGGATATTCACCAAGTTTTAAAGAACCTAATTTAGCGCCATAACTCTTATCTACTATCGGCAATGTATCTACACCAACGGTATTTATGTCTTCGACAAAACTAACCTCATCAACATTAATTAAATTGGAATACTCTTCAGCATGAAAGATTGTTCTTCCGCCAAAAACATAAAAGAATAACATAAAAGCCACAAATCCACTACCGGCTATTACTAGTATTTTCTTATATAAGTAACTAGAAAAGTTCATAAACATATGGACGATATTAAAACCGATGAAAAGAAAAATACCAATATAGATGAACAAACTTAAAAATCTGAAATTGGCTCTAACCAATATGAAATAGTTAATCAAGAAGGCGCTGCCAATTAGCAAAGCTAATAAGGAACTTAAAATAATAATTTCTCTTTTATCTAATTTACTATAATTCATACTCACAATTACATCCTTTTCCAGTAGATTTTTTATCATAGTTTTATTTGTGTTACAATTGTTGATAATTTCTTTTTCTGTAGCGCTTTTGTTCTCTAAAATAAAGTTTAACACGATCTCTTGTCGATCGGTTAAATAAACATCATCAATAACGATATCTTCATTAAGAGAATAACTGGTGGTAGATTCTTTTTTTCCCAAACCGGTTTTTTCAAAGAATTTTTTTACTCCGATATAACCACCTACAATAATAAAAGTAAAAATAATTTCAGCAAAAATTTCCATAAGTTCTCCTTTAGATTGTCAGACTTTTCTTGTTAAATATCATTACACTTAGAACGTATACACTGATTCCGATTATCATAGCAACTCCACCACTAATTAAAGTGTAGCTGGTTGAAGAAAGAATTTTATCGCTATCAACAAGGCTAAGAAAAGTAGTGTATTTGAAGAAATCTAAATCATCATTAAGATTTTTAATCATATTCATTATGAATAAGAAGCCAGCTAAACCACTACTTAAACCCACAGCTTTTCCATAATCAGATATAAGTACTGAAACGAGGAATGTTAAGCCACTGAAAATGATTAATGCAGATAAAAGTACAAAATTTAATCCAATAAATCTGCCAATCATCAATTGCCCTGGGAAGGCAATAACAGAAATGATGATGATTATTAAAACATTTATTGTGATTAAAGCAAAAACATTAAGTAACAAGGTTAATGCTTGAGTTGTACAAATTTTAACTCTTGAATTAGGGGTAGTAAGCAAATATGACATCGAAGTATCATCAACTTGTTTTGAAATAAGTTTATTAGCAAGCATAACAATAAATATCATTGGAAAAATAAACATTATGAAACCATACAGGTAAGCTGCTAGATATCCAGTCAGTTCACTGCCAAAATTATTGAAACCCATCATATTGATAATAGGTTCGGGCAAGATATCCACAAACTGTTGCATTAGTGCTGAGGCTTCTTCGTCAAACATTGCTGTAGCAATAGTAGAATACATCAAAGTAATTCCAAGGAATGATAAAAACATTGATAGATTGGCTTTTAAATTATATTTCAGCAATTGTCTATTCATTTTGATCATCTCCATAATATTTCATAAATAAATCTTCTAAAGATTCTTTAAATGAGTTAATTTTAATTACTTTATATCCTTCCATAACCTTGAAGAAATCTTTATAATTATTTTTTACTGCCACATGGTAAATATTATCTTTTACAAATGAAATATCTAACTTTTCCTGGAGGATATCATCATTTTTTTCTTCTAAATGAACTTCAAACATATCAGATGTTTTTTGTTTAAGCGAATGGATGTCCTCAATAACAATCAAGTATCCATCTTTGATTATTCCTACTCTATCGCATACTCGCTCGACTTCTTCAAAGATATGTGAGGATAACAAGATTGTTTTCTTTCGCTTTTTTTCTTCTTTTATCAAATCCAAAAATACATTTTGCATTAAAGGATCCAATCCAGAAGTCGGTTCATCCAAGATCAAGATATCTGGATCATGCATAAAACAAGCAATGATAGCGAGTTTTTGTTTCATTCCTTTTGACATCTTCTTGATAAATACTTCGGTATCGAGTTTAAACTTTTCTTCAAGGGTTTTTCTGTAAGTAAAATCCGTGAGGTTTCTTAAACTAGCTAAAAGGTCTAAAAACTCACGTCCTCTTAAGTTTTTGTATAAGGCAATTTCACCTGGCAAGTAGCCTATGGTTTTATTGATTTCTTCGGTATCGGTCCTTGCATCTTTACCGTTAATTAAGACTTTACCTTCTTTGGCATTGGTAAATCCCAATATATTTCTGATAGTAGTTGTTTTCCCAGCGCCATTTGGGCCTAAGTAACCGAAAACTTCTCCATCATTAATGTTGAAGTTTAAATCGAAAACTCCTTTACCAGAACGATAAACTTGTGTTAGATTAATTATTTCTATCATTTTGATTCCTCCACTTAAAGTAAAGAGCGTACAGATTTATTATACAGCAAACTCGGCATTTTTCTTAGGTAGTATTTAAAAAAAATCTATTCAGCCATAAATTTAATGAAACAAGAGAATAATTTTTGAAACATTGGGTTTAACTTGAAAAATAAGCGGTTTTAAACTATAATTATTATGTTTACAAATAAGGAGATTTCTATGAAGATATTTAATTCCTATTCAAATCAGCTGGAAGAGTTTGAATCAATCCATCCAAACAAAGTAAATATGTATGTTTGTGGTCCTACAGTTTATAATTATATTCACATTGGTAATGCAAGGCCAGTGATTTTTTTTGATACAGTAAGACGTTTCTTTGAAAAACAAGGATATGAGGTAAAATTTGCATCAAATTTCACCGATGTCGATGACAAGATAATTCAAAAAGCAATTGATGATAAGGAAGATGAACTTATACTTAGCCAAAAATATATTGATGCATTTTTATGTGATTTAGATGCTTTGAACTGCAAAACAGATTATATAAAACCCAAAGTAACTGAATACATGAATGATATTATTGACTTCATATCAGATTTAAAAAAGTCTGGATATGCATATGAAGTTGATGGAGATGTCTATTTTAGAGTCGACAAGATATCCGATTATGGTAAACTCGCTAATCGTAATGTCGATGACCTAATTTCAGGTAGTCGCGTTGAAGTTAATCCAAAAAAGGAAAGTCCACTAGATTTTACCTTGTGGAAAAAAACCGAAGTAGGTATAAACTTCGAATCGCCTTTTTCAAAGGGAAGACCAGGATGGCATACAGAATGTGTGGCAATGATTAATGATATTTTCCATGAACAAATCGATATCCATGGTGGAGGAATTGATTTGCAATTTCCACATCATGAAAACGAAATTGCCCAAGCAAAAGCTTTGCATCATCATTCTTTAGCTAAATATTGGATGCATAATGGTAGATTGAGTTTTAAGAATGAAAAAATGAGTAAAAGTATTGGCAATGTCATATTTGTAAAGGATGTTATAGAGAAAATGCCATTAAGGTATTTTTTGCTTAGCACTCATTACCGGTCACCATTGAATTTTGATGACGAAGGTTTCCAAATGTACATCAAGGAGTGGCAAAAACTAGAAACAGCCGTCAAATCATTGTACTTGAAATTAGATTTGGCCTTATCAATAAGAGAGAACGTACAAATAACTTCTGAAAATATCAAGACAGAGATATCAAACTTCAATCTTGCAATGGAAGATGATTTCAATACTGCTAATGCTATTACCTCGCTCCAGTCGATAATAAAATTAATAAACGCTTCTCTTAGACAAAAGAGCTCTTTCGAGTTGCTTAATGAACTTCTTAATGCGGTAAAATATATGATAGAGGTTTTAGGCTTAAGAATCGACTTGAAACCAATGAACGATGAAACAAGAAGTCTTTATAAGGATTGGGAAGCCGCAAGAATAAACAAAGACTTTGCTTTAGCCGATAAATTGCGAAATGAACTTATTGCAAGAGGAATATTATGATTTTATATAATGGCTTAACTCTAGCTTATATAGGCGATGCTTATTATGAAATGTGGATTAGAAAATATGGATTAAGCTTAGGATTTACCCTGGTGAATGATTTACATAATATAGCAGTTAAATACACCAACGCCAAATCACAAGCACTAATCGCCAGATATTTAATCGAAGCGGTTTATACTGAAGAGGAAATAAAGATTTACAAAAGAGGAAGAAACCAAACTGCAACTCACAAACCTAAAAATGCTGATGTTTCAACTTACAATACAGCAACAGGTTTTGAAGCTGTAATTGGATATTTATATTTGAAAGACGAGTTCGCTAGACTTGAAGAGATTTTAAAAATTGCAGTAGAAATTGTTGATAAAAATGCCGATAAAGCTTCCGAAAAACCAGAAGAACTGTCCTAATTTAATCAAATCAAAACTGACTGAAGATATGATAAACTATAAGTGGTGATAATATGAGTGTTTTAATATACGGAAAGAACTCTTGTCAAGAAATAATCGATATCAATAAAAAAATACTTAAGGCATATCTTATGGAAGGTACCAATAGGGATTTTTATGGTATTTTGAAAAGAAAGAATGTAGAAGTTATCATCTATGATAAACAAGAGTTTAAAAGACAATTTCAAGGAAATAATCAAGGTGTGGTATTCGAAATAGAAGATTATAAAACTTTCGATTTTGATAGTTTTATTAAAACTCTTAATATTGAAGAGAATCCTTTAATTATTATGTTGGACGGTATTACTGACGTCCATAATTTTGGCGCGATAATAAGAACTTGTGAAGCTGCTGGAGTAGCCGGTATAATTATACCTAAAAATAGATCGGTAAAAATAAGCGGTGCGGCAGCTAAAACCAGCTCTGGCGCTATTGAACGCATGAAAATTGTAGAAGTTACTAATCTAAGAAATTCATTAGAAAAGTTGAGAGATCTTGGTTTTTGGAATGTTGGAACATCACTTGATGCAGATCAAGACTACTCAGAGATTTTTGTGGACAGACCACTATGTGTTGTGATTGGTTCAGAAGGCAAAGGTATGTCTAGATTACTTAAAGAAACAGTTGATTTCAATGTAAAGATTAATATGATTGGAAAAGTTAATAGTTTAAACGCTTCTGTAAGTGCTGGTATCATTATTTTTGATATTCTAAGGAAACGCAAGAACTTATAATGAATTTTCGCGACTATAACGATTTTGAAATTATTAACCTAGTTAAGCAAGGCGATGAAGAAGCTTTTAAACTAATGGTTGATAAATATCGTTTCCTTGTTGCGAAAAAAATCAAAAACTTCAACTTGATGACTGACTTCGATGATTGTTTTCAAGAAGCCCTAATGCTTCTTCACAAGTCGATAATCAAGTTTGATGAGGCCTACAACCGGACTTTTACAAGATATTTTGAATCAAACTTGATAAACTATTTGATAACTTTTAAAAATAAAAAAATTAGATATCAAAACTTCAAAATTGAGAAACTTCCAATAATTTATGAAGGTTTTATCAAAGAAGATGAAAAAATATATTTTCAAGACCATGAAATTATTACCGCTTATGAAAGTTTATCCGATTTTGAAAAAAAGGTTTTTCATGTCCGAATTATAGACAAAAAAAATATCATTGAATGCGCTCAAATCTTGAACTGTGAAGAAAAGCAAGTCTATAACGCAATAGATAGAATCAGGAAAAAAATAAAATTGCATTTAATGACATGATTTTCTTGACTTTTCTCATGTTTTTTGATACATTTAATAAAGCAAGTGAGTTGATATTTATGAAAAATAAAGCAGTACTTATATGTACTGAATGTTTATCGAGAAATTATGAAGTTAAAAAAACTGAAAATTCAACTCGATTTGAAGTGAAAAAATTCTGTAAAAAATGCAAAAAACATACCATCCATAAAGAAGGTAAGTAGGAGGAAACCATGGCAAAAGAAAATAAAGAAAAGAATAACATGCCTGTTTATAAAAAAGAACCTAAATCTGAAAGCAAGGTAATGTCTATTCTGAAAAAAGAATACAAATTCGAGAATTGGCTATTAGCAATTTTATCACCAGTTCTAATATTATATGGAGTTTACATTTTATTGGGTAGATTTGGTACTATCAATTTAGCCGCAATTCTTGGAACTTCTGGCATTGGTGTTATTGACTTTTTCTTCAATACAACTTTAAAGAGAATCTTAACAGGATCTTTCTTGGTTTTAATTGGACTATTAGTTTTAATTTATCTTTTAATACCATATATTAAACCAAGTATTTCTGAAATGAAAAAGGTAAATTGGCCAAAGGGTAAAGAATTAGCTACTAACAGCGGAAGAGTATTTTCTTTCTTGATCTTCTTAATGATAATGTTCTTCGTATACAGTTTAGCATTAGATCCTTTGTTCAAATTAATTTACGGGTAAAATATAGACAATGGTAAATTCAAACGATATCAGCCAGAAAAGACTTTGGTATATAGTCCAAACTTATTCTGGATTAGAGAATTCTGTTAAAGCTAGTATTGAAAGAAGAATCGAAACCATGAATATGGAAGACAAAATCTTCCAAGTAATGATTCCTGAAGAGATCGTACCAGCTGACAAAAAAGACAAAAACCCAAAAGAAAAAATAGTTAAGATTTTTCCAGGATATGTTTTCATTGAAATGATTGTTACAGACGAATCATGGTTTGTAGTGAGAAACACACCAGGAGTTACCGGATTTTTAGGTAGTAGCGGTGGGGGAACAAAACCTGTTCCATTAAAACCAGATGAAATTAATCCTATCCTTAAAAAATGTGGTATGTTACAAGTTCAAAAATTCAATGTAAAACCTGGTCAACAAGTTAGAATTATTAATGGAAACTTTGTCGATCAAATAGTAACAGTTGAAAACATTGATCAAGACAAAGGTAAAATTCACGTACTTATCGAGATGTTTGAAAGACAAACATCAATGGAACTTGATTTTACAGATGTAGAAGTTATTTAGTTTATAAATCAACAGTTTAGTTAAAAGCTAAACTGTTTTTTATTTTTATTTGCAATTTATAAAAGTATTTTCATTTTAAATACTCACTTTTAAATTCAAAGTTTTTATGATAGAATTACTTAATAGATATATAGATCTAAACCAAGGGCGGAGGTTTGGAAATTGAGCGAAAAAACAAGAGATTTTGATGCAATCAAAACCAAGATTGAAAAGTTAAATAATTTAGCCGAAAGCATGTCTGCACAAGACGCTCTACAAGCTTATGAAGCAGCGCTTGAAGCCTTAGAATTATCAGAAACAATAAAGTATAAACCAGGCATAACCAATGCTTTGTTTTATCTCGGGGAAAGCCTTTATAGACAAGGGAAGATTTTTGATGCTATAGATAGCCTTAGAAAATCATTGAATTTAAGTGAAGAAATTAAAGATGATTTGGTTAAATCTAGAGTTTTAACTATTCTAGGGAATGTTCATCTCTACTTGAAGCTGTTTGACTTAGCTTTCTATTATTTCAAAATGGCACTAGCTACTTGTGAATTAATAGAAAGATATGAATCTCAAGCAATGATTTTAAATAATGTAGGTGAGATCTATCGCGAATTAGGCGACTATGAAAGAGCGTTAGAATCTTATGGCAAGTGCTTAGACATTTCCGAAAAAAATAGTTTTGAAAGAGTTGGGATGTACGCAACAGCAAATATTGGTGTTACAGACTATGAAACTAAAAACTATCAAGCTGCTATATATTTTCTTGAGAAAAGTCTAGCAACAGCAAAAAAACTTAAGAATCAAATTGTTGAGGGATATTCAACTAGATATCTTGGCTTGCTTCATATGAATATGGGAAACTATAATGAAGCCAAAAAGTATTTTAAAGAAGCCATGAAAGTATATATTGACTCTAACGAAACCAGTTCACAAGCAAGACTTTTGAAAGATTTAGCACAGTTAGAATACAATAATAAAGACTTTGATAAGACCTTAGATTACCTAAACGAAGCAAAAAAACTACTCGACACAATCCAAGATAATCGCTTAATGATATTGATTTACGACCTTTTCTCAAGAGTTTATGAAGATTTAGGTGATTGCAACAAAACTTGCGAGTTTAGTCGAAAAAGCATTGATTTGAGATATGAAAAAGAAAATCAAGAAAAAGAGCATCGTTTAAAGAGTATTGATTTCCAAGTTAAAACTTGGGACGCGTTAAAAGAAAGTGAAAATTACCAAAGAATCAATAAAAAATTGCAAGAAAAAACCGAGACTTTGGAAAAGGTTACTAAGGAACTTCAGAAAATCAATAAAGAAGTAAAAGCTTTAAGTGATATGGACGGTTTAACGAGAATAGCTAACAGGATTAAACTGGATGACTATGCTCAAGAAATATGCGCAAAAGCATTCAAGAGCAAAAATGAAATTACCATGATGATTATAGATATCGATAATTTTAAGGAATATAATGATTTTTACGGTCATTTAATTGGTGATGAAGCTTTAAAGAAACTAGCAAGAATTCTTGAAAAGTCTATAGAAGGAAAAGAAGGTTTAGTTGCTAGGTTTGGTGGCGATGAGTTTGTGGTAATCATCTACGACTGTTCTGTTTCGGAAGCAAAAGAAATCGCTAAATACATTACAAAGACTTTAAAGACAAGAAAAATTAGACATGAGAAATCTGACGTAGCTCCTTATCTTACAGTAAGTATCGGTATCATTTCTAAAGTACCACAAAGAAAAACTACATATGCACTATTAATGGATTTTGCTGATCAAGCTTTGTATCAAGCTAAGGAAAAGGGTAAGAACCAAACTGAAGTTTATGAAAGTTAGATAATGTTTAAATAATAGAAGTTTTGATTTCCAGAAAGGATTTCAAAACTTTTTTTAGGAAAAAATGACTTTTGTTTCCCTTAGATATAAATCAAACATATAAATAACTATATTCTAACTCAAAAAAATGATATAATAATTAAGCGCGAAGTAGGAGGATTAAAACTGATGATTAAACTATCAAACGTATCAAAATTCTATAATTCTAACGATGTTATCGCTCTTGGTTTAAGAAAAGTAAACTTGGAGTTAAATGTCAATGAATTTGTAGCTATAGTTGGTGAATCTGGTTCAGGAAAGACCACCCTTTTGAATGTCATTAGTGGGATTGACACATATGAAGATGGGGAAATGTATATTAACGGCGAAGAAACATCTTATTTTTCGGTTTCCGATATGGAAAATTACCGGAAGAAATATGTTGCTTTTGTTTTTCAAGATTATAACTTAATTGACTCTTATACTGTATTACAAAATGTAGAAGCTCCACTTTTATTATCTGGTTATCCTAAAGATAAGATCAAAAAGCGAGCAATGGAAATTATCAAAAAAGTAGGTTTAGAGAAGCATGCTCATCATAAATCTACAAAATTATCCGGGGGACAAAAGCAAAGAGTAGTTATTGCGAGAGCTTTAGCTAAGGATTGTCCGATAATTGCGGCTGATGAACCTACCGGAAATCTAGATTCCGAATCAGCAAAACAAATTATCAAATTATTAGCTGATATTTCTAAAGATAAATTGGTTATAATGGTAACCCATGACTTTTCTCAAGTTGAAAATTATGCGACTAGAAAAATCAGAATTTATGACGGTGAAATTGTTGAAGATAAAGAGTTAAAAAAAGTTGAAAAGAAAGATTTGCCTAAATTAGAAGATAAAGAATTTAAAATAAATTTTTTATCTAATGTAAAATTATCGTTAAGAAATCTATTGGCTGTTCCAAAAAAGACAATATTGATGGTTTTGGTTTTTACTTTTTTCTCAATTTTTATTGGCCTAGCTTATGGAGGATACACAATAGTTTCTCAAGAAAGTGCCTTTCCTTTCAATTCTCACTTTCAATTCTCTCCAGCTAGTCGCTTAGTTGTAAAACGACTTGACAATCAACCTCTCACACAAGCTGATTTAGATCAATTAGCAAGTTTTTCTCAAGTAGGCTCTATTATTACTGAGGATTATGTGTTAGATGCTTGGAAAATATTATCCTCAAAGGACGAAGGTCTCATTGAGAGAAATGATGATTATATCGATTATCTACCAACAGTTTTTTTACCTTTATCAATTCTAGATGAAAACACTACGCTTCCTCATGGAACTTGGCCAGAAGATGACGATGAGATTGTTTTAGCGGTCAGTGATTATTATTATGAAATGGCAGAAGGCATCCTTGATACTTATTTGGTTGAAGGTTATGGCGGTTTTGCTGGCCAGAGGGAATATCAGATAAAAGCTATAGTTACCAATGATATTATTCCTGGAAATAAAATGAAGAATTATAACTTCGTATTTGTTAGTGATGCAATTTGGGAAGTTGTTTCCGAAGAGTTATTTTTCAATTATGTAGAGGCGCAAATACACTATCCGGCTCCGGGAATGGACTTTAGACTTTACAAGAACACTTTAAAAATAGATCCTACCCTAGAAGATTTTGAATTTAGAGTTGCTTCAGGATCTTATAATTTGTTTTGTAGTGGAGTATGCGAATATGATGTAGACTTTTCGATAAAAAGTTATTATGTAGATGAAAGTTATGATGCAACATTAATAGTTGATGAAGGAACAAACTACAACTATATATATCTTAACCAAGATACATTTGATCTAATTTTTTACGATGAAATCTATCAAGTAAGTCTCTTGACTAATACAGAAATAAATGTAGAAGGTCTAGCTAAACAAATAGCTAGAACGACAGATAATTTCGGATTGAAGTACAAAGTTATATATCCTTTTGATTCAGCTCCGATTGAACAGTATATGGGCTTGTTGCTTTTGTTGGCTAATATTGGTATGTTAACCGTATTGGTTATTACTATGGTTGGGTCTACATTCATCACATATATAATTTTTAAAATGATTATTAATACCAAACTCCATGACTATGCAATTTTTAGAACAATTGGAGCTAACCAAAGCGTTATTAAGAAGTTCATCTATTTTGAAAACTTTTATGTGGTAATAATATCATTTATTATCTTCCTGGGTATATCTTTAGCTTTGCCTAACAACATTCCAGAACCATTCAATGCTTTTAAGGTTTTCGATATACCTAAATATTTTATTTATTTCTTATTATTAGTTTTAATGGCTTTATTTGTTTCTAGAAAATACTGTAATAAAATCTTTTCTAGTAGTGTTTCAAAGACATTAAAGACAGATTTGGAGTAGCCTTATGATAAGTTTGAAAAATTTGAATAAATATTATAATAAAGGAAAATCAAATGAAATCCACGTTATTAACAATACCTCATTAGATTTTCCAGAGACTGGATTAGTCGCTTTGACTGGTCCTTCTGGATGTGGGAAAACAACCCTTTTAAATGTTATTGGTGGCTTGGACAGTTTTCATGATGGTGAAATAATATTTAATGATGCGGTTATAAAAAGATATAATCCAATGAAGTGGGATATAATTCGTAATGAAAAGGTTGGTTACATTTTTCAAAACTATAATCTAGTTTTATCAAAGACGGTTTATGAAAATATTGAACTTGCCTTGAACATGGCAGGATTATATAACAAAAAAGAAATTGAAGAAAGAATCAACTACATTCTAGAAAGTGTTGGGATGTACAATTATCGGAAAAGAAATGTTAAAGCTTTATCTGGAGGCCAACAACAACGTGTCGCTATAGCGAGAGCTTTAGCTAAGGATCCGGATGTGGTCTTGGCTGATGAGCCTACTGGTAATTTAGATGCCAATAACACTTTTGAAATTATGAGTATTATCAAAAAAATATCAGAAACAAGATTAGTAATTTTAGTTACTCATGAGAGAGGTTTGGTTGATTTTTACGCTGATAGAATCATTGAACTTTCTGATGGGAAAGTTATTAACGATTATGAAAATGCTGGCGGAGCAGGTTTTGATCATGTTGATGAGAGAAATATTTACCTAAAGGATTTGAATTATGATGAAACTCTAACCAGCAGCGGAATCGATCATTACTATGACGGCGAAAAAGATGAAAGTTTAAATGTAAAACTTATCGAGCATCGTGGAAACCTATATGTCAAAGTAAATTCAAAGAAAAAAATAAAATATATTGACGAGAGTTCAGAGATTAAACTAATAGATGATCATTACCGAAAGCGAGAAGTTTCAGATGTATCTGAATATGATTTTGACTTAACTCAGTTTAAAGAAATTAAGCATCAAGGTAAGAAAAAATCATTTATTAGATGGTCTTCAACAATTAAGAATGGTTTTCAAAGAGTTTTTTCTCGTAAAAAATTCGTATCTAAACTATTCTTATTAGGTTATTTTGTAATCTCGGCGATATTAGTATTCCAATTAGCCACTTTCGGCAGTGCAACATTTATAAACGAAAAAGAATTTGTAACAACACCGAAAGATATGATGAGTTTAGAGATTGAAAATAAAAATTTTGGATATGATGATTTTCTTGATTTGATAGAGGATATCAATGGTGTTGAATTTTCACCATATACTAGAGAAACTCAATTCTCTATTCGTTATTATGATTTTTATCAAGGTGAAGCAGTTGAAGGCTTTGAAGGTTACCCTGTGAAGTCATCACTTTACCAAGATGTAGAAATAGTCTACGGTGATTTGCCTGAATTTTATTATCAAGTGGCTATTGATGAATGGGTTGCAGAAGAGATAATTAAATCAAAAGATATGCTAGACCTAGGAATTGAGAGTGTTGAAGATTTAATTGGAGCTTATTTATATGATGGTACGAGATGGGAACAAGAACTAAAGTTTGAGATTTCTGGCATTGTAAGAACTGAGTCGCCAATTGTAATATTGCAAGACGAATCAATATATACTTTCTTACGCAACGATAATATGTCTGAAGCGTTTGCTAGAAGCACATTAAATGATCGAATTGAAATTGTTCAAGGTAGAGATATCTTAAGCAATGATGAAGTCATAGTAGCTGAATATAGTGGATTAAACTTGGGTAATAAGATTGATTTTCTTGGTGATGGAGTGGAATATGAAATAGTAGGTCTCTATTCATCTACAGATAGTGAATTTGGATATGATGGTTCATTTGGACTAGCATTTGCCGATGAAGTATTTGTTAATTCGGCACTTTATTTTACCTTTGAATATGGAAATTACGAATATCTCTTGTTCTATGTTGATGATATTGAACAGGCTAAACAAGATTTTGAAGACAAAGGCTATGAACTATTCAATTCTTATGAAAAACAATTAATTGATTATCGTGAAAATATTAGAGAGCAAAACGCCAATCGAATTTCTCAGATAGTTGTGATAATTATTGGTATCATAGTCTATATTTTCTTTATGATGCGTTCTAGTATGTTGAATAGAATCAGAGAGATTGGAGTTTATCGTTCTATTGGAGCGACAAAAAGAGACATTTACAAAATTTTCTTTTCTGAGATTATTACCTTCACAACAGTAGGGTCGTTAACTAGTTATTTATTCATGACCTATCTTGTAAATGAAATTCAGAATCAAATTGGAGAATATACAAGAGCGTTCTATTTCCCATTCTATTTATTTATGGCCGGAATCATCGGTATTTATTTGGTTAATTCAATCTTTGGTATGTTGCCGGTATTCACTTTATTGCGTAAAACTCCAGCAGAAATTATTGCTAAATATGATATTTAAAACTAAAGTTTTTTGAAGTAAAAAATTCTTGACTAAAGAATGCTTTTATTGTATAATAATTCAGCGTGTCAAAAGGATTTAAGTGTGGGAGGAAAAAATTCCTATAACCACATCACGAAAATAAGGAGGTGTCTTTCGTGGCTAAAGAAATTAAGAACGTTGTTAAACTGCAAGTTCCTGGTGGAAAAGCAACACCAGCTCCACCAATTGGACCGATTTTGGGACAAGCAGGAGTTAACATTCAACAATTTTGCGTGCAATTCAATGATCGTACTAAAGATCAAGTGGGAAGCATTATTCCGGTAGTGCTAACAGTCTATGATGACCGTTCATTCTCATTCATAACAAAAACACCACCTGCAAGTGATTTGTTAAAGAAAGCATGTAAGATTCAAAAAGGAGCAGGTAACTCAAAAACAGATACAGTCGCAACTATTACTTGGGATCAATTAAGAGAAATCGCGACAGTAAAAATGCCAGACCTAAACGCAAACGATGTCGAAGCGGCAGCTAAGATTATCGAAGGTACGGCAAGAAACATGGGAATTGTCGTAAAGGACTAAGTTTATTAGTTGTTTGATATAAATGACTATATAATTGGGAGGACATTCCGCTAAAACCAAATATAGGAGGAAATAACATGGCTAAAAAAGGAAAAAAATATTCTGAGGCTATTGCAAAAGTCGATCGTAGCAAAAAATATGACATCACAGAAGCAATAGATTTAGTTAAATCAGTTTCCTTTGAAAAATTCGATGCATCAATGGAATTAGCATTCAACTTAAACTTAAACCCTCGTAAAGCAGAACAAAATTTAAGAGGGGCATTAGTTTTACCTCATGGAACTGGTAAAACTAAAAGAGTTTTAGTTTTCGCTAGAGGCGAAAAAGCTCAAGAAGCTAAGGATGCTGGAGCAGATTATGTTGGCGAAGATGATTTAATCGAAAAGATCAAAGAAGGTTGGTTTGATTTTGATGTAGTTATTGCTACACCAGATATGATGGCTTCATTAGGTAAGATCGGACGTTTACTTGGGCCTAAAGGTTTAATGCCAAACCCTAAGACAGGTACAGTAACGATGGATATTGCAAAAACCGTAGAAGATTCAAAAGGTGGTAAGATTACTTACCGCGTAGACAAATTTGGTAACATCTTAGTTGTTTTTGGAAAAGTTTCTTTTGAAACTTCAAAACTTGTAGATAACTATAATACAATTTTAGAAGCAATCAGAAAAGCAAGACCTTCAACAGTTAAGGGTGTATACATGAAAAACGTCAGCGTTTCATCAACAATGGGACCTGGTGTAAAAGTTGAAGTAGTAAAAAAATAAATAACTTTATCGAAGACAGTAGGAGCTTTATTAGCTTAATATCCTACCGAGATTAAGACTAATAAATAAAGATTATTTATTCCTCTTTTTCTCGACAAGAAAAAGAGGTTTTCTATTTAAAAGACATAAGGAGGTCTAGAATGGCTAATCAAAACATTATTAACTTCAAACAAGAAGAAGTTAAAAAGATCGCTGAAAAAATGTCTCGTGCAAAATCAATAGTTGTCGCAGAATACCAAGGTTTAACGGTTGAAAAAACTGAAGAATTACGTGGTTTACTACGTAGTGCTGGCTGTGAAATAGTTGTTATTAAAAATAACATTTCTAAAAGAGCAGCTAAAGAAAACGGGTATGACAGCTTAACTCAAGATTTAAATGGTCCAAACGGAGTTGTGTTTGCGTACGAAGACTCAATCGCAGCAGCAAAGGTATTATATACTTTTGCAAAGAAAAACAAGAAAATCGTTATCAAATCAGGTGTTGTTGATGGCGACTTCTACAATCAAGATCAAATTAAAGAAATTTCACAATTACCACCAAGAGAAACATTGCTTGCAATGTTAGCGACACAATTATTAGCACCATTAAGAGAATTAGCAGTCGGATTAGATATGCTAACAAAAACAGAAGAAACTGTAGAAAGTAACTAATTAGGAGGAAATTAAAATGGCAAAATTAAACGCTAAAGATTTTATCGAATCATTAAAGGAAATGAATATTTTAGAAATTAAAGCTCTTATCGATGCAATGAAAGAAGAATTCGGTATCGATCCAACAGCAGTAGCAGCTGGTCCAGCTGTTGCAGTAGCTGAAGAAGCTGTAGATGAAGGTCCAAAAGAAGTTAACGTAATGTTAGTTGACTCTGGAGAATCAAAAGTTAAGGTTATCAAAGTAATCAGAGAATTAACTGGTTTAGGATTAATCGAAGCTAAAAAATTAGTAGACTCAGCACCAGTAGCTGTTAAAGAAAAAGTTAAAGAAAACGAAGCTAAAGAAATAGCTGACAAATTAGTTGAAGCTGGAGCTAAAGTAGAATTAAAGTAATTGCTTAAAGTAAGGACGTATAAACCTGAGAATATCTCAGGTTTTTAGTCTTTTAAGTAGGAGAACAGTTATGTCGCATTATTATACGAAAGAGAATGACACTTTAAAATCAAATGAAAAAGAAGTTCTAATCAAAATTAGAGGGAAGTCTTTCTCATTTTTAACTGACCATGGAGTTTTTTCGAAACAAGGTTTAGATTTTGGATCAAGATTGTTAATAGAAGTTGTTCTGGACCAAGAAGAAAACAAGATGTTAGATGTTGGTTGTGGATACGGACCTTTAGGAATCATTTATAAAAGTTTTTTTCCAAAATCAAGTGTTTCAATGATTGATATCAATGAGAGAGCTATCAAACTTTCACAGAAAAACGCTACAAAGAACAAAGCATCTGTGAATGTATTCTTTAGCGATGGATTTAGTGAGGTGAATGACGAATTTAACCTTATTATTTCCAATCCGCCTATAAGGGCTGGGAAAGACGTGGTTTATTCAATTTTTGAAGGAGCTAAAAACCATTTGATAGCTGGAGGATTATTTTACTTTGTCATGAATAAAAAGCATGGAGCTCCATCAGCCATCAAGAAATGTGAAGAGATTTTTTCTTCTGTTGAAGTAGTAACCAAAAAAAGTGGTTATTATATAATTAAATGCATTAAATAATTGACTGACTTGTTCAATTGTGATAAAATATTAAAATGCGATAGAATGCGCATTTTTGCATTTTCATATGTTTTCATAAAAAAAACATATCCAAAATCTAGTTTATGAGGTGATTGTGTGAATTACAAAACCGTCAAATACGGTAAGACCAGAGAAAGAAGAAATTATTCCCGAGTCAAATCCAATGTCGAATTACCAAACTTAATCGAGGTGCAAACAGAATCTTTTGAGTGGTTTATGCAGACCGGCTTACAAGAACTGTTCGCTGATATTTCTCCGATTACCAATTTCAATGGTGATGTGGAGCTATATTTTGGAGATTTTGAATTTGAACCACCTAAATATAGTGTAAATGAGTGTAAAGAAAAAGATCTAAATTATTCAAGAGCACTAAAGGTAAGTGTAAGATTAAAGAATAAAGATATAATTGATCCGAAAACCGGAGAAGTGCTTTCTAACGATAACATCGTTGAAAATAAAATCTTTATGGGTGACATCCCAATGATGACTCCAGTCGGAACATTTATCATTAATGGTTCCGAAAGAGTAATCGTATCGCAAATCGTAAGATCTTCTGGAGTTTTCTTCTCGGAAGAAGTAGATAAAAAAACTTTACACCGTAAATATTTAGGCCAAGTTATCCCAACAAGAGGAGCTTGGTTAGAATATGAAATGGGCTCAAAAGATATCTTATATGCAAAAATAGACAGATCTAAAAAAATATTGTTATCAACGATGATTAAAGCTTTAGGTTTCTCAACCAAGAAGCAAATTGTTGATATTTTTGGCGAACATGAACTGCTAGACAACACTTTTGAAAAAGACTTGACTCAAAATGCTGAAGAAGCTATGAAGGAAGTTTATGCAAAAATCAGACAAGGAGAAACTGCAACTATTGAAGGGGCAAGAGAGTTCTTCGTATCTAGACTTTTTGATGAAAAGCGTTATGATTTAGCTGATGTTGGCCGTTTTAAAGTTAACCAAAAACTAGATGTGGTAAATCGCGTTAAATCATTGCTTGACAAAGACATGACAGTCAAATTGAGTAAAGATTTAATAAATCCGGAAACCGGTGAAGTTATCATTAGTAAATCTACTAAGTTAGACTACAGCAGTTTGGATTTAATCTCACAGAACAAAGTTGCTTTATTACAAAGAATAACTTTTGATAAAGAATTAGAAAAAGAATTAAAACAAATTATTGATCGTGAAAATCGTAACGAGCTAGCTCCTGATACAGAAGATGAATCGTTTGTGCAAAATATCGTAAGAAATACTTTTGTAGAAATCTTGAATGTCGATGTTAAAGATGATTCAGGAGAAACTCAAAGAATTAGATTAATTGGTAATAATTCTAAAGAGGTTGCACTTCATATTACCACTTCAGATATCTTGGCAAGTATCTCTTATTACCTTAATCTATTTAATGGCGTTGGCAATTTAGATGACATTGACCATTTAGGAAATAGAAGATTAAGATTAATCGGAGAATTATTGAAAAACCAATTCCGTATTGGTTTAGCTAAAATGGAGAAGAATGTTAAGGATAGAATGTCAACAAAAGATCCTAAGACAATAACTCCACAAAACTTAATTAATATTAGACCACTTACTTCTTCAATAAAAGAGTTCTTTGGAAGCAGTCAGTTGTCACAATTTATGCAACAAACTAATCCTTTGGACGAATTAACTCATAAAAGAAGAATCTCCGCTCTTGGACCTGGTGGTTTAACTAGAGATAGAGCCGGATTCGAAGTTCGTGACGTTCATCAAAGTCATTATGGCAGAATCTGTCCGATTGAAACGCCAGAAGGTCAAAACATTGGGTTGATCAACTCTTTGGCATGTTATGTAAAAGTAAATAAATATGGTTTTATTGAAACGCCTTATTTAAAAATAGATAAGAAGAAGTGTCGTGTTACAGATGAAATTCATTATTTAACAGCAGACCAAGAACGTGATTTTGTCATCGCTCAAGCTAACGTTGTTTTAAATGATGATATGACAATAAGAGAAGATCGTGTCGTAGCCAGACAAAATGGTGAAACAAGAATTTTTGATAAACATCGTTGCGATTTCATGGACGTTTCTCCAAAACAAATCGTATCTGTTTCAACTGCTTCGATTCCATTCTTAGAACATGACGACGCAAACCGTGCATTAATGGGTGCCAACATGCAACGTCAAGCGATTCCGCTATTAAAACCTGAAGCGCCTTTTGTAGGTACAGGAATTGAATATAAAGTAGCTCATGACTCTGGAACCAGTGTAATTGCAATGAATGACGGAGTTGTTGAATATGTTGATGGTAGAGAAATCAGAATCAGATCTGATAAAGGTGAACTCGAAAGACATGAATTGCTAAAATTCTTAAGATCTAATCAAGGAACATGTATTAATCAAACTCCAATCGTTGCTGTTGGTGAAACAGTAAAGGCCGGAGATATAATTGCTGATGGTCCATCTATGGACAAAGGCGAATTGGCTATTGGTAGAAACGTAGTAGTTGCCTTCATGACATGGAATGGTTATAACTATGAAGATGCTGTTATCATGAATGAAAGATTGGTTCAAGATGACGTATATACTTCTATTCATATTGAAAAATATGAAATCGAAGCTAGAGATACAAAATTAGGAAAAGAAGAAATCACTCGTGAAATTCCAAACGTTGGTGAAGATGGCCGTCGTTATTTGGATGCTGACGGAATCATTATTCCTGGTACGGAAGTAAAAGAAGGAGATATCTTAGTTGGTAAGGTTACACCTAAAGGCCAAACGGATCCGTCTCCAGAAGAAAAATTATTATTAGCTATCTTCGGTGAAAAATCACGTGAAGTTAGAGATACATCATTAAGGGTTCCTCATGGCGGTGGCGGGATTGTTCACTCAGTTCAAGTTTTCGTTAGAGGAAAAGATGAACTAAATCCTGGAGTTAATATGTCAGTTAGAGTCTATATCGTTCAGAAACGTAAGATTTCTGAGGGTGATAAGATGGCTGGCCGTCATGGTAACAAAGGGGTTATTTCCAAAATTTTACCACAAGAAGATATGCCTTATTTGGAAGACGGTACACCAATCGACATCATGTTGAATCCACTAGGGGTTCCTTCTCGTATGAACATCGGACAGGTATTGGAAATCCATTTAGGTATGGCTGCTAAGCAATTGGGTATTCATGTTGCGACACCAGTATTTGACGGAGTTGAACAAGATGACCTAGATGAAATTATGGCTGAAGCAGGAATGTCGCCTGACGGTAAATATGTATTATATGACGGACGTACAGGCCGTAAGTTCGATAATAAAGTCAGCGTCGGCGTTATGTATATGATTAAACTTGACCACATGGTTGATGATAAATTACATGCAAGAAGCGTTGGACCATACACATTAGTTACGCAACAACCTATGGGTGGTAAAGCCCAAAACGGTGGACAACGTTTCGGAGAAATGGAAGTTTGGGCTTTAGAAGCATATGGTGCAGCTTACACACTGCAAGAAATGCTTACTGTTAAATCTGATGATATTATCGGTAGAAACAAAGTCTTTAAAGCCATTACAGATGGAAAACCAATTCCATCACCGTCATTACCAGAATCATTTAGAGTTTTAACTAGAGAATTAAGATCTTTAGGAATCTATGTTGAACTTATTAATAAGGATACTGGAGCTAATGAAGTTGATAAGAGTTTGGTAGATAACGAAACAGATGATTACATCACAAAATTTGGATTTCAATCGTAAGGAGGATATGGTATGAGTCAAAAATTTTCACATTTGAAGATTAGATTAGCTTCCCCTGAAGAAATTAGAAGTTGGTCTTTCGGAGAAGTTACAAAACATGAAACTATCAACTACCGTACATTGAAACCAGAAAAAGATGGGTTATTCTGCGAAAGAATTTTTGGACCTACTAAGGATTATCAATGTGCATGTTCAAACAAATCAAAAAAGAGTTCTCACCCTGGTAAGGTTTGTCCTAACTGTGGTGTTGAAATTACAGAAGCAAAAGTAAGAAGAGAAAGAATGGGACACATCGAGTTAAAAGCTCCTGTTGTTCATGCTTGGTACTTAAGAAACTCTCCTTCTAGATTAGCTATCCTATTGGATATAAAAGCTAAAGACTTAGAAGAAGTGGTTTACTTAGCTTCATACATCGTTGTTGAACCTGGAGATACTGACCTTGAGTTCAAACAAATCTTATCAGAAAGAGAATATACTGATAAGTATTTTGAATACGGTTCAAGATTCAGAGCTCTTACAGGTGCTGAAGCGGTTAAATACTTATTGCAAAAATTAGATTTAAAAGAAGAGACTTTAAGATTAAGAGTCGAATTGAAAACAGCATCAAAACAAAGAAGAGAAAAAATTGTTAAAAGATTAAGTGTTGTTGAAGCATTTAATAATTCAGACAACAAACCTGAATGGATGGTTTTAGAAGTACTTCCAGTTATTCCACCGGATTTAAGACCGATGGTACAACTTGACGGCGGTAGATTCGCGACAACTGACCTTAATGACTTATATAGAAGAATCTTAAACCGTAACAAACGTTTAGAACGTCAATACCAACAAAACGCTCCACATTTGATTACAAAAAATGAAAAGCGTATGTTACAAGAAGCTGTTGACGCTTTGATCGATAATTCAAAACGTGGAAGAAAAATGGTTGTTGAAAGAAATCGTGCTTTAAAATCATTATCTGACATGTTGAGAGGTAAACAAGGTCGTTTCCGTCAAAACTTACTAGGTAAACGTGTTGACTATAGTGGTCGTAGCGTTATCGTAGTTGGTCCAGATCTAGAAATGTACCAATGTGGACTTCCTAAAGAAATGGCTGTAACTTTATTCAAACCTTTCGTTATTAAAGAAATGATTGAAAGAGGCATCAGCTCAAATCTTAAAAATGCAAAATCATTAATTGAAAAATTAGATAAAAGAGTTTGGAATGTATTAGAAGACGTAATCAGAGAACATCCGGTTTTACTAAACCGTGCGCCTACACTTCATAGATTAGGAATTCAAGCTTTTGAACCTAAGATTGTTGAAGGAAAAGCAATCAGATTACATCCGCTTGTTACGACAGCTTTCAATGCCGACTTTGACGGCGACCAAATGGCTGTTCACGTTCCTTTATCAGAAGAAGCTCAAGCTGAAGCACGCGTTTTAATGCTTGCGTCAAATAATATTCTAGCTCCAAAAGACGGTAAACCTATCGTTACACCGTCACAGGACATGGTATTAGGAAATTATTACCTAACTATGGAAAAAGCTGGAGAACCTGGAGAAGGTTCATACTTCTCTAACTTTGACGAAGTTATGTTGGCTTACGAAAATGACTATATTACTTTACATTCACGAATTGCTTTAAAGATTGATAGTCACATCTTGCCTGCAGTTGACTTTGTAGAAGAAGAAAACGAAATTGACGATATCGGTTTTATGCAATCTAATAACATCCTGTCATTCATGAAAAGAGTTCCGAAGAGTCTAACTTCATATTATATGGTTACTACACCGGGTAAATTGATTTTCAATAAGATTATGCCTGACAGTTTCCCTTATATTAATGAACCTACTGAAACGAACCTTAATATTGAGACACCTTCGAAATACTTTATTAAGCCGGGACAAAACATTCCGGAAATAATCAAGGATATGCCGATTGTAGATCCATTCAAAAAGAAATTCTTATCTTTAATCATCGCTAAGATCTTTGAAAAATATAAAATCAATGAAACTTCAAAAATGTTGGACAAGATGAAAAACATCGGTTTTAAATATTCAACTTTAGCAGGTATTACTGTAGCGGCATCTGACGTTCAAGTTTATTCTAAAAAGGCAGATATCTTAGCTCAACATGATGATAAGGTTGATGAAATTCACAACCTATATCAAATGGGTATGCTAACTGATGACGAAAGAAAGAAGCTAGTTATCGACGAATGGAAATATGCAAAAGACGAAATCCAAGAAGGTTTAATTAACGAACTTAAAAACGATAACCATATTTATATGATGAGTGATTCCGGTGCCAGAGGTAATGCTTCAAACTTTACCCAATTAGCCGGTATGCGTGGTTTGATGGCCAACCCAAGTGGAGACACCATCGAGTTACCGATTAAAGCATCATTTAGAGAAGGTTTAACAATGTCGGAATTCTTTATCTCAACCCATGGTGCGAGAAAAGGTTCTACCGACACCGCCTTAAAAACAGCGGAGTCAGGATATTTAACAAGAAGACTTGTAGATGTCAGCCAAGATGTTGTTATTTCAGTTGAAGATTGCGGTACCGATAATGGTATATGGGTTGAAGAAATCCTTAACCGTGACGGCAAGCCAATTGAAACAATTGAAGAAAGAATTACTGGTAGATATGCTGCACAAGATATAATTAATCCAAATAACAATGAAATTATTGTAAAACGCAATGATTATATTGATGCTCGTAAAGCTAAAACTGTAGCTGAAGCAAACATCACAAAGGTGTTCATCAGAACGGCTTTAACATGTGTTGCGGAAGTAGGAATTTGCCGTAAATGTTATGGACAAAACTTAGCTACAGGAGAAAAAGCGGAAGTAGGAGAATCAGTTGGTATTATTGCTGCTCAATCAATCGGTGAGCCTGGTACTCAGTTAACCATGAGAACCTTCCATACTGGTGGGGTTGCCGGCGAAGATATTACCCAAGGTCTACCACGTGTTCAAGAGTTGTTTGAAGCAAGAAAATCAAAATTAAAATCAATTATTTCAGAAATCAGCGGAAAAGTTACAAGAATTGAACCTGTTGAAGAAAGATTCATAATTTACATCAAGAATGACATCGAAGAAAAACACTATGAAACTAATTCAAACGTTCAACCTCGAGTTGAAGAGGGACAAGAAATTACAGCTGGTACGCAGTTAACCGATGGAACAATCAATCCTAAAGAACTACTAAGAGTTACCAATATGGAAACTGTTCAAAAGTATATTCTATCTGAAGTTCAAAGAGTATATCGTTCGCAAGGTGTTGATATTTCCGATAAACATATCGAAATAATCGTTAGACAGATGTCAAAACGTTTAATAGTTATTCTAGAAGGCGATACAGAACTATTGCCTGGTAGCCAAGTATCAGTTAACCAATTTATTGAAGCTAATAAAAAAGCTTTCATGAACGGGTTGAAACCAGCTGTTGCAAGACCTATTCTATTAGGTATTACAAAGGCAAGCTTAAAATCAGATTCATTCCTTTCAGCTGCTTCATTCCAAGAAACAACAAGAGTACTTACAGATGCGGCAATTAGAGGAAAGAAAGATCCATTACTTGGATTAAAAGAAAATGTTATTATCGGTGGATTGATTCCTTCCGGTACAGGTATATTGCGAGACACAGAATTTACATACGAAAAACCTGAAGAAGAGGAAGATTTATTCGATAATTTCGAAGAGTAAAAAATTACTGTAGCCGCAAAGCAGAATTTTTAACTTTGCGGCTACGTTTATTTTTACTAAAAAGTAGTAAAAAGAATAAAAAAAATGTTTCAAAAAATGCTCAAAAATAGCAAAATAACGCCAATAAAAGCTTGATTTTAACATGTTTTAAAAACTTCAAAAAAAAGTTTAAAATTATGGGATAAAAATAGTTGACATGGTTTGGTGGTTATGATAGAATAATTAAGCGTGTGAAAAGCGCAAACCGATCTTTGAAAACTAAACATATAATAAGAAAAGAAAAAAGACAACAAACCAAAAAAAAGAAATAATGAGCTAAAAAGAATAATTCATATAAAAAATATGGAGAGTTTGATCCTGGCTCA